>CAMTBF010000070.1 GCA_947068385.1 uncultured Lachnospiraceae bacterium | reverse complement strand
TGTTGTAGATGACGAAAAGTTGATTGTAAAGGGGATACGGTTCAGCCTGGAGCAGTGCGCGGAGTATTTCGGCTTCACGGACAGTGAGGTAAAAGAGATGCTCCGGTATTACGGCGTGGAAGACCGTTTCCCGGACATGAAGGAATGGTATGACGGCTACCATTTCGGGGATGTGGACGTCTACTGCCCCTGGGACGTGATCAACCAGTGCGACCTGCTGCGTGTGTCAAAGGACGCCTCCATGAGGCCGCACTGGGAGAACAGCAGCAGCAACGCCATCGTCAGGGACATCCTGGAGGAGGCCACGGAGGCCACGAAAGCCGAAATCGAGGCGCTGATCTCCGGCGAGGCGGTGGAGAAGGAGATCATCCCGGAGCTGACCTACACCGACCTGGATAACAAGAACGCGAATGTCCGCCAGACCTATCTGTGGAGCGTCCTCTACGCCACGGGATATCTGACCGATGCCGGAAGGCCGGAGGGAGGACGGCATAAGCTGGTAATCCCGAATATGGAAGTCCGCAGAATCTATGAGACCAAGATCCGCACATGGTTCGAGGATCAGGTGACGGGCGACCACGAAAGGTGGGAGCGGTTCTGCGCGGCGGTCAAGGGGGGCGACGCACAGGCCGTGGAGGAGCTGTTCGGCGCGTTCCTGGCAGAGTCCATCAGCATCCGGGACACTGCGGTGAAAAAGGCCAAGAAGGAGAACTTCTACCATGGCATGTTCCTGGGCCTGCTGCGGGCGGAGGGCAGCTGGATCGTGAAGTCCAGCGCCGAGTCCGGCACGGGCTACTCCGACATCCTCCTCATGGCCCCCCGCGAAAGCATCGGCTGCGTCATCGAGGTGAAGTACGCGGAGAAAGGTGCCTTTGACGCGGCCTGCCGCGAGGCCATGGAGCAGATAGAGACCCACGCCTATACCCAGCTGCTGCGGAGCGAGGGCATGGAGACGATTCACAAGTACGGCCTGGCCTGCTTCCGGAAGTCCTGCCGGGTGACATATGAAAAGGAATAGGGTTGGTGGCATCGAAAGCGCCCCAGTCGCCCATCCGGATATGATTCAAGAAGGCAACGGACGCCAATGCCGCTGCCTTTTTGGACAGAATATTCAGACACTGTAGGGGAATTCTTATCGGGCACATCCCCGATGACGCAAATTCTGAGAGCCTGGCGAAAGGTCAATGGCGCTTACAGCCAAAACAAAAAAGAGACACAGCAATCAGGCCTGCCCTGAATCCCGGGACAGCCGCAGCACCGTCAGCGACCTGGCCGGAAACTCATGGGGAACCCCTCCCGTCCCGGACAGCCGCAGGGTTTCCGCGTGCTGCCGCACCTTACCCGTCTCCACCTCCGGGAATGCGGCGCTCTCCGCGCAGTCCTCTTCCAGCAGCGCATAGGACCGGCAGACAAGCTCCTCCCCCGCCAGCTCAGGCAGCGCCACCTCCGCTTCAAAGCCTTCCTGTCGGAGATTGACAGCCTTCAGGATGACATCTCCGCTCTTCTCCTCCCTGCTCGCCGTCAGATACAGCGGCTCTATCTCCAGGGGCTGCAGCCGTGCCCACTGGTACATTTCCCCGTCGATCCAGCCCTCGATCCTGTCGCCGGACACGCGCAGCTCCAGCTCGTATTCCTTTCCGCGCACCACCTGGAACTGGCTCTGGGTCAGGAAGCAGCTCTTGCCTCCCATCTCCTCCACCAGCGCCGCATCCTGGTTTTCCCAGCCTCCCAGCACCCAGCCCAGCCGATTTCCCTCGTCCCTCCAGCCGAAGTACAGCCGGAAGCCGTTCTTCCCCTCCAGCTCCTTTGCGCGGAATCTCAGGATGAAATTCTCCGGTGCCCTCTGTGTCAGGAGCACAGGCACCCGGTCTGCCAGCGCCTCTCTGTCGGAATACCGTTCTTCTCTCCCCGTGTCAGTGTCCGTCAGCAGAATCTCCGTGAAGGCCACTCTGGCTCCGTTCCCCCAGAGATACACCGCCCCGCGCTTGCGGCTGTCCACGTCCGCCAGCACCTGGCGCTCCAGCTCCGTCTCCAGCGCACAGGGCAGCAGCTCGTCTCCCTGGTGGTTCATGAACAGCTTCTGCACCTGATAGTTCACCGTCCTGCAGACCTGGCTGTTGTCGAACCAGATCAAGTCGGGACGCCAGTTCACATATTCCCTATGGCACAGAAGCGGCGCGTAACAGGCCATCTTCACCCCCTGGCAGGCATTCTGCAGCCCTGTCATGAAGGCCGCCTCCGCCAGGGCGTTCCCTCCCCGGTTTCCACAGCTGGCATACTCTCCCAGGAACACATAGGGCGGCTGTGCCGGGAAATGATCATATCGGTGCACATTGGCAATGAACCACTCCGGTGCCATGTAGTAGTGCTCGTCCACGATATCCGCCCCGTTCTCCCTGGCGCATTCCCAGCCCAGGTCATACTCGCCGCCCGCGCTAAACGGGCCGCTGCTGCCGATGATCTTCATTTCCGGATAGTTCTCCCGGATGGCCCTGACGAAGTAAGGGAAACGCTCCCGGAAGCCCTCGCCCACCTCCTCGTTGCCTATCCCCAGGTATTCCAGGCCGAAAGGTGCCGGGTGCCCCAGCTTTGCCCGGACAGCTCCCCAGGGGGTGGCCTCGTCCCCATTTGCGAACTCTATCAGATCCAGCGCCTCCTGAATCCATGGCCCCAGCTCCTCTATGGGGGCCATCCGCTTGTGGTGGGGATCGTAGGCCGCGGGCAGGATGGGGACCGGCTTCGTCCCGATGTCCTCGCAGAGCAGGAAATACTCGTAATAGCCCAGCCCCAGCGTCTGGTTGTAGCCCCAGTTGCTCCTTCTGGCCGGGCGCTCCTCCAGCGGGCCTATCGTATTCTTCCATCGGTAGAGGGAGTCCCTGGCATCCGCGTCCAGGCTGCCGTCATGGACCAGGCAGCCTCCCGGGAAGCGCATGAACCGGGGCGTCAGCTCCGCCAGTACCTCCGCCAGGTCGGCGCGCAGGCCGTTCTCCCTGCTCCTGTAAGTCTCCTCTGGAAACAGGGACACCAGATCCAGCTCCACACATTCCCCCTGGGTAAACGTCAGCGCAAGGCTGCCCCCGGAGATCCCGCCCGGCTTGGCGCCGCTCCCGGCTCCAGCGGCGGAATCCGCTCCCCCACCGCGCTCTGCTCCGGCGACAGGATCCGCTCCCCCGCCGCGCTCCTCTCCATCCATGCCACAGCCCATCATACCACATTCCATCTTTGGAATTTCCAGCACAAGCCCGTACTTCCCCCATTCCCCGTTGGGCGAGAACGCCCCTTCCGCCAGGCATCCGTCCTCCCCGTCACGCAGGGAGACCTTTATCCTGCAGCATGCCCCTTCCGCGCATCTGGCATAGCAGGAAAAACGGTATTTCCCTCCTCTTTGCAGATACATCCCGCTGCCAAAGCCTCTGTTGCGCACGCCTGCGCCGCTCCCGGCCTCCAGAAGCTCCATGTGCAGGTAATGGGGGTTCCTTGCGCTCACCGCATCTCCCTCCTTGACGGACAGCTCCACTTTGCCCTCCGCTCCTATCCTCTCCCAGGCGGTCAGCCCGTGGTAGGCGGGATTGTCGATTTCCGCGAACTCAAAAGAGCGGTTCTGCACCAGCTCCGCGTACAGCCCTCCGTCCGCCCCATGGTTCAAATCCTCGAAAAAGATGCCGAACAGGTCCCCCAGGGGCTTTCCCCGCTCTTCCGTCCTTATCCTGATCCGATTCTCTCTCATCTCCTCTTATCCTTTCACAGATCCCAGCATCACGCCCTGGACAAAGTACTTCTGGGCAAAAGGGTACATGATGATCATGGGGATGGCCGACAGGACCATGGCCGCCAGCTCGATCGTCTTGGCATTGACTACAGCATTGTTGTTCTGGGAGAACAGCTCCGAGATAGAGGCGCTGGCGCTCATGGCCGAGGACGTGAGCTGGTCGGCGGCATTGTAGCTCTGCACCAGCTCCAGGATGCAGTACTGCAGCGTCTTCAGCTGGGGGCTCTGGGTATAGTACAGGGTGGTGGAGTAGTCATTCCATACGCCCACCGCCGTGAACACGCACAGCGCCGCCAGCACAGGCTTGGACAGGGGCATGACGATCTTCCAGTAGATGGTGAACTCCTTCGCCCCGTCCACCTTCGCGGACTCGAACAGGGCGTCCGGCAGGGCCTTGAAGTTCGTGTTATAGATGATGACATTGTAGTATCCGCCGAACAGGCTGGGGATGATGTACACCCAGAAATTATTGTAGAGCCCCAGGGTACTGATCAGCAGGAAGAAGGGGATCACGCCGCCGCTGAAATACATGCTCACCACCCCCAGGCCGGAATAGAACCTCTTGCCCCGCAGGTAAGGCCTGGAATAGGCGTAGGCGAACATGGTCGTGACCACGGTGGAGGCCACTGTGACGATCGCTGTCCTCAGGGCCGTCAGCCCCAAAGCGCCCAGCATGGAGGGGTCGCTCAGCACGGTGCGCCAGCTCTCCATGGTGAAATCAGCCGGCAGGAAAAGGGAAAATCCCCTCTGAATGGCATAGCCGGTGTTCATGGAATTGATGACGGCATAGTATAACGGATACAGCGAAACCAGAATCAGCAGCACCATGAGCGTAATGTTGAAACCGTGAAAAATCTTCTCGCCGATAGACTTGCTTCTGACCATTTTCCTCTCTCCTTTCTCTTAAAACAGGCTGGAATCCGTCAGCTTGCCGGAGACGAAGTTCGCCCCGAACAGCAATAGGATCGCCAGCACGGATTTCATCAGCGATGCCGCCGTACCGATGCCAAAATTGAACTGCTTCAAGCCTACATTGTACACATAGGTATCGATGACCTGGCTGGCCGGCATGTTCAGCACATTCTGGAAGACGTATATCTGGGTGAAATTGTTGTTCAGCATGCCTGCCACGGCGAAGATGACCATGATCATGATCGTGGGCATGATGCCGGGCACCGTCACATTGCGGATGCGCTGCCAGCGGCTGGCCCCGTCTATGGTGGCAGCCTCGTACAGAGTGGGGTCGATGCCGGAGATGGCCGCCAGGTACAGGATAGCGCCCCATCCCAGATCCTTCAAAAGCCCCGTGACGATGGCCACGCCCCAGAAGTATTTCGCGTCCGCCAGAAACAGCACAGGCTCCTCCACGATGTGCAGCGCCGTGAGAATCGTGTTCACGAAGCCGCCGTCCGGGGACAGCAGGTTGATGCAAAGCCCGCCGAACACCACCCAGCTGAGGAAATGGGGCATATAGGTGATCGTCTGCACCATGCTCTTGAACTTCTGGTTCACCAGCTCATTGAGCAGCAGGGCGAAACTAAGCGTAGCAAAGATGGACACCACCTGGCCAATCAGGTTGATTCCCAGGGTGTTGCGCACCATGGGCCAGAACTGGTCGCTGATGAAGATCTGGCGGAAATTCTCAAAGTGGTTGAATTTGCTGGTGAAGATGCCCTGGAAGCCCATGGCGGGCTTGTAGTCCTTAAAGGCGATCAGCAGCCCTACCAGGGGCAGGATGCTGAACACGATCATCATCAGGCTGCCGGGCAGCAGCATGCCGTGCAGCTCCAGCTGGGTGCGCCAGTCCCGCCCGATTCCCTTGGAGCCGGTCCGCTTCTTTCTTGCCATAATGTTTACCTCCGTTTCATAAGAAATCTCATATGGAAAACTGTAGAATCCAAATGCGCCGAGGGCATTGTCCTGTCCCCGGCGCATGCTGGTAATGTGCCAGCCGCCCTTTGGACTGGCCGAATCTGCTTTAGTTCACAGGAGTGAGCGGCTTCTCATAGCCGTAGGTGGTGTAGTTCTCCTGCACTGCTTCGTTGATGTACGCGTCCAGCTTGGGCAGCTCCAGCTTCTCCAGCTGGGCCATGAAGTCGCTGTAGAGCTGGTCGAAGTCATCGTCCTTGGCATCCAGGATGATGCGCACCAGAGTGGTGGAGGCATAGTTCTCTACGGCGGTGGCGATGTTGTTCATGGCCGTATCGCTCTCCACATAGGCTCCCGGCAGATTGGCCAGGGCCGTGGAATCGTACTTCACGGTCTTCTCATTGGCGCCGTAGGCGCTCTGAGGCTCCACGCCCTTGTCCGTGGAGGGATCCATGTACTTGCGGTCGAAGTTCTGGTTGCAGAAGGCCCAGAAAGCGCCCACGCCTGTGACGGAGTCGTCCGTGGCCTTCTTCGTGCCCTCCTCGGTGCGCTTGATCAGCCCATCCTCCGTGTACTCATAATCCACGCCCTCCTCGCCGTAGTTCCACAGCTTCAGGCCCTCCTCGCTGGCCATGAAGTCCAGGAATTTGGCGCAGGCCTCTGCCTTGTCGGATTTCTTGGAGACGAAGGTCTGCAGCCAGCCGGTGCCCACCTTGTTGTTCTTCCCCAGAACAGGGCTCTTCCCGTCATCGGAGAAGACCGGGCCAGGGGTATAGAAATCGAATCCGTTCACATCCGTGTCAAAGAATCCTGTGTCGGCGGTATTGCCCGCAAAGCAGAACACCCGGCCGGAGCGGCAGGCTGCCTCAAAGGCGGCACGGTCCATGGTGAAGTCATTGGCGTTCACATATCCCCTCTGGGCGCAGGTGTTCAGGAACTTCACGGCATGCTTGAATTCATCCGTGTAATACAGGCTCCTGTAATTGCCCTCGGCATCTACAGGCATGCCGCCGAACATGGCGGTGAATGTGCCTACAGCGCCGCCGTCGGAACGCCATCCGCTGCCCTGATAGTTGTTGCCGTTGCACAGCAGGGGGATGACAGCCCCGCCGTCCACCTCCAGGTTGGCGTTCTTCACTTTCTCAAGGGCCTCCAGCAGGCCGCTCTCCGTCTGCAGGTCCTCTTCCTTTACCCCGGCCTTTTCCATCAGATTCCGGTTGAAGATGACGCCGTTGTTGGAGCGGTACTCAGCATCCAGCCAACGCTGCCTGGTGGCATCGTTCAGGCCCCAGATCTCCAGGTTGTCCGCGGAGAGGATATGGCTGGGGAAGGCGTACCAGCCGCCGTCCCGGGCAGTCAGGGCGTTCTTGATGTCCTCAGGGAACTGCCCGTTGATGATCGGGGAATCCGGCACATAGGTCTCAAACAGCTCCTGCATGTCCCAGACCAGATTCGCGTCGATCAGGTCCTTAATCAGGGTCCCGTTAGTGATCGTGATGAGATCCGGCAAGCTGCCGTCCACAATCATCAGGTTCAGCTTGGTGTCCGCGTCCTGGGCGGGGGTGTTGGCAGCGATGGTCACCCCTGTCTTCTCCGTGATGGTCTTCATGACATACTGGTTCTGATCCCAGGTAGAGGGCACCCGGCCCGTGCTCAGGAACCAGTCTATGTTCACGATATCGCCTGACGCTGCCTCCTGGCTCTCCGTAGAGCTCTCTGCGGAACCTTCCGCCTCCCCGGCAGAGCTTTCCTCCTGCGAGGCGCTGCCCGCAGCGCTGTTGTCCGCCGGTGTGCTGCCGCCCTGTCCGGCATCGCCGCAGGCTGTCAGTCCGCCCAGCGGCAGACAGGCTGCCATGAGCAGTGGCAATAGCTTCTTCATTTTTTTCATGATTTATATCCTCCTGATTTGAATTTGTGGTTTGAGGTTCTTTCGTGTCCCCGCCCCTCCTGCATAAAATCATACACGGCTTTCCCCGAATCCGGTATGGCATTTTCTTCGAAGCATCTGACATTTTCTTCGAACCTTCTCTCCCGGGTTTGCTTTTCCCTTTTTCGGATGCTATAATTGGGTTCAACAAGTCCCCACCGTCAGGCAAATCGCGAGGGGCAGAGAGGAAAAGGATTCTATGGACAGCGAGCGCGTCAAAAAACCCCACCTCCAGCGGCTGTATGCCCTCCTGTGTGCGGGGATGGCCATACTGGTGCTGGTGGCATTCCTCATACAGATCCAGATTGCCCACAGCGCCATGCTGACTCATACCACCCAGCTGGTCCGCTCCGCCCACGAGCAGAGCGAGGGCCTCCTGCTAGCCTACTTCAACGAATTGGAAACTACGTTCCTGGAGCTGGGGTACAGCCCTTCTATCCAGGATCTGTTGGAGGAGTCCCCGGAGACCAGATACCGCTACAACAACGAAATCCGCCAGGTGTTCTCTGTGCTTTCCTATCTGAATCCGGACGTGGCCAGCTATGCCATATATGACCGGGAGGGCCAGCGGGTCATAAGCAACGCCTTAAGTGACAACTACAAAGCCGTAATCCTGGCGGATCGGATCGAGCTGCCCCAGCGCCTCACCTATGACCTGATTTTCCCGCCTAATCAATATATCGGCATCTCCCTGCCCATGTATGTCATCTCTTTTCCTGTCATTCAGTTCAGCAACCAGGGACAGCCTGTGATCGGCGCGCTGGTGATGACCATGGAGCTTTCTTCCGTGGAGAATCTCCTGGGGGTCAATCTGGCGCTGGAGGGCTGCTCCCAGGTCATCACGGACGAGGCCGGAGCTGTGCTGGCCAGCGCGGGGCCCTCTCTGCAGACAGAAGACGGCCTTCTGGACAGGACGCTGTTGGACAGCCGACAGCTGGTGCTGGAATCCACCCTGCCCGGAAATGGATGGAAGCTTTACTCCACCCTGGAGACGGGCGTGGTCAGCCGGGATATGCTGCCCCTGTTTTATTCTTCCATCCTCATCTGGCTCCTTGTGCTGTTTATCACCACATGCGTCCTGATCGTCTTTCAGAGGCAGGTGCTCCGGCCAATCCGCCAGGTGAGCCATTTCATGCGCCATGCCTCCGACCGCTCCGGCCAGACGGATGCCCTGCCCCTAATCTCCTATCAGGACAAAAGCCTGGAGCGCTTTGAGGAATTCTACAGCATGGAGCAGAGCCTGAACCAGATGCTGGGCTCCCTGCACCGGCAGACTGCCGCCCTGCTGGAGCAGGAAAAGCAGAGCCATGAGGCGGAGCTGCTGGCCAGGCAGATGGAGATCCTGGCCTACCGCAGCCAGATCAATCCCCATTTCCTCTATAATACCCTTGACTGCATCCGGGGCATCGCCATGAGCAGGCAGGCCACGGAAATAATGGAAATCACCCAGTCCCTGTCCATGATGTTCCGCTATGTGATAAAGGGAGGCAACTTCGCCACCATAGAGGAGGAGCTGGGCCACCTGGCCAAGTACAGCACGATCATCCATTATCGGTTCATGGGACGCATCACGATTCAGACGGAATGCGCGCCGGATATCGGGGCTGTCACCGTGCCCCGCATGATTGTGCAGCCCTTGGTGGAGAACGCGGTGTTCCACGGGCTGGAGGGAAAGCTGGGCCCGGGGCTGGTACGGGTAAGGTTATACAGGGAGGGCAGCCAGATACATGTCCAGGTGTCGGACAATGGGCTGGGCATGACTGAGGAGGCGCTGGCCGCGGTAAAGGCCAACCTGTCGTCCCCGGCGGACAGCGGGCAGGTGTACCAGGTGGGTCTGGCGAACATCGCTCACAGGCTGCGGCTCTATTATCCCGGTGCCGGTGGCATACACATCACCAGCAGGCCCGGGGAGGGCACTTTGGTGGAATTGATTCTGGATGCGGCCACAGAGTCCCGATAAGAAAAATGGGGGTATGTGCGCCGAGGGGACTTCACGCTTTAGTGTCATCGCGCAGCGATTCATGTGAAGTCGCGATGGCGCACGAGAGGAACTTTCCTGCGGCCCTTTCGCGGGAAAGTTTCTCTCCGGACATGTGCGCCGAAGGGACTTCACGCTTTAGTGCCATCGCGCAGCGATTTACGGGAAGTCGCGATGGCGCACGAGAGGAACTTTCATGCGGCCCTTTCGCGGGAAAGTTCCTCTCCGGATATGTGCGCCGAAGGGACTTCACGCTTTAGTGCTATCGCGCAGCGATTCAATTAGGAGGAATGGATATGCGTAAAGTGTTGATTGCAGACGATGAGCCCTGGATTGCCTACGGCCTGATCCATCTCATCTCCTGGGAGGATTTCGGCTATACCGTATGCGGCCTGGCCCAGAACGGCGTGGAGGCCCTGGAGATGTGCCGGGAGCAGCAGCCCGACCTGCTCCTCTCCGACATCCGCATGCCCGGGCTGGACGGCATAGCCCTGCTGGAGGCCCTGCGCCGGGAAGCGATGAACCTCTTCGTGGTGTTCGTCTCCGGCTACTCCGAGTTCGAATACGCCCAGTCCGCGGTGCGGCTGGGAGCTTTCGACTACCTATTGAAGCCTGTGGAGCCCCAGGCCCTGACAGACCTGCTGGAGCGCCTGAGCGCCGCGCTGGAAAAATCCAGCCAACAGAGCTATCAGGAGTCCTACTATGCCCTGCTGGATTCCCACAGCAATGTGGCAGTGAGCCAGTGGGTGGAGGCCACCGCCAACCATGCCTGCCTGTTCCTCACCTTCGACTGCGGGGAACACGGGCTGAATCCCCTGCCCCCCCTGCCGCGCAGCAGACAGTGCATCGTCCTGCGGACAGGCAGGGAAAAGTATTCCGCGCTGCTGATGCTTTCCCAAAACTTCCGGAAAGACTGGAGCTCTCTGACAGCCTTCCTCCAGGGGCGCCATTGCGGCGCAAGCCTGATCGGCAACGGAGACTCTAAGCTGTACCAGCTCTACAGGCAGTCCGACGTTGCGTACTGTACGGCACTCATCGGGAACCTCCCCGGCATCGTCTCCTATCGCCAGGAAGAAGACAAGGATGTGGCAGAAATTCTTCGGGAGGTGCAGAACCTCCTCCATTCCGGACATCCGGAGCTCTGTCTCCATCTGATCGACCGGCTGGAGCAGTTCTGTGCGAAGGGCATGATGCTGAATCGGGTATACCGTCTCCACCAGGAGCTTTTGTCGATTCTGCGGCAGGCCGGCTATGAGGGCGCGGAGGCGCTGCAGGTACAGGATTATCGGCAGATCATCTCAGAATATGCCTCCATACCCGCTCTGTTCGCCCCCTGCAAGGCCCTGTTGGCACCGGACGGCCGCCAGGCAGAGCCCTCGGAAAAGGAGCTGCTGGAGTATGTGAACCAGAATTTTACCAATAATATCCGGATTGCCGACATCGCGGAGCAGTTCCACTTCTCCCCCAACTATTTCAGCACCTTCTTCCGGAAAAAGACCGGCCAGACCTATGTCAAATACATCACAGGAAAGCGGATGGCCCTGGCGAAAGAGCTCCTGGCCCACACAGAGCTGTCCATCCAGGAGGTAGCCGACCGGACAGGGTATGGGGATTACTATCAGTTCAACCGGGTCTTCAAGAAAGAGACGCAGATGGCCCCCAGCCAGTATCGGGAGGAGGCGAAAGGGAGCTAAGCCTGCCGCTTTTCCTGCAGGAATTTTTTCAAAAAGAACGCCAGGAAATAGGGAAACGTATAAAACCTGCCGTTATATCCGATATTCTTCATGCCGAACTTGATTCCGCTCCACCCCCAAAAAAGT
>CAMTBF010000069.1 GCA_947068385.1 uncultured Lachnospiraceae bacterium | reverse complement strand
TCCTTCTCGATGGTGATCCGGCTCTGCTCCAGGTCGGCGATCACGTCCTCGAAGGTCTTGTCCTCCTTGCCAATCTGCTCCCTGGCGGCGTCTATGATCTCCTCGGACAGGCCCAGCTTGGCGGAGATGGCGAAGGCGTTGCTCTTGCCGGGGATGCCGATCAGCAGCCGGTAGGTGGGCTGCAGGGTCTCCACGTTGAACTCGCAGCAGGCGTTCTCCACGAAGGAGGTAGAGAGGGCGTAGATCTTCAGCTCGCTGTAGTGGGTGGTGGCCATGGTGCGGATGCCCCTGTCGTGGAGGTAGTTCAGCACGGCGATGGCCAGGGCCGCGCCCTCGGTGGGATCCGTCCCCGCCCCCAGCTCGTCGAAGAGGCAGAGGGAATCCGCGTCCGCGTGGTCCAGGATATGGACGATGCTCTTCATGTGGGAGGAGAAGGTGGACAGGCTCTGTTCGATGCTCTGCTCGTCCCCGATGTCCGCGTACACTTCCGTAAAAATGGACAGCTCCGAACGGTCCAGCGCAGGGATGTGCAGCCCTGCCTGGCCCATGAGGGTGAAGAGGCCCACGGTCTTTAAGGACACCGTCTTGCCGCCGGTGTTGGGGCCGGTGATGACCAGCAGATCGAAGTCCCGGCCCAAGTGGATGTCGATGGGGACTACCTTCTTCTTGTCCAACAGGGGATGGCGGCCCTTGCGGATGTTGATGGAATGGTCTTCGTTGAAGAGGGGCTCCGTGGCGTTCATGTCCATGGCCAGCTCCGCCTTGGCGAAGATGAAGTCCAGCAGGGTCATGATCTTCAGGTCGTCCGCCAGCTCTTCGGTGTGTGCCCCGGCCTGGGCGCTCAGCTCCGCCAGGATTCGCCCGATCTCCTCCTTTTCCTCCAGCTCCAGCTCCCGTAGCTTGTTGTTCAGCTCCACCACCGCGGCGGGCTCTACGAAATAGGTGGAGCCTGTGGCGGACTGGTCGTGGATCATGCCGTTCACCTGGCCTTTGTACTCCGCCTTGATGGGGATGCAGTAGCGGTTGTTGCGCATGGTGATCACCGCGTCCTGGAGATAGGTGCGGTAGGAGCCGCTTAACATGGAGGTGAGCTGGCCGTGTATCTTGTCGTTTGTCTGCAGCATGGAGCGGCGGATGCTCCTTAATTTAGGGCTGGCGTCGTCCGCGATCTCCTCCTCGGAGAGGATGCAGCGGTGAATCTCGCCCGCCAGGCCCGTCAGGGGGGTGAGCAGCTCGAAGTATTCGTCCAGGGTGTCCCGGGCCTCTTCCTCCGGCTCTGCGCTGCTTTCTTTCCTGTCCTGCCTGCCATAGGCCTTGATGCGGGACACATTGTCCAGCATGGAGGCGATGTTCAAAAGCTCCAGGATGGACAGGGTGCTGCCCACCTCCAGGGAGCGGATGGAATAGCCTAAGTCCTTGTTGTTGCCAAAGGACGTGCTGCCGAAGCGGAACAGGCGGCGCAGGGCATCGGCGGTTTGGCGCTGGTTCCTGCGGATCTCGCCTAAGTCGGTGGAGGGCACAAGCTCCCTGCAGAGCTTCTTGCCCGGCGCGGAATTGGCCTTGTTCGCCAGCATCTCGATGATTTTGTTATATTCTAAGGTTCTTAACACTTTTTCGTTCATAAATTCTCCTTGTTATTCCACGCCCTCAAAAATCTCCTGTAACTTCATGCTTATATGAGGGAAAGCCCGCAGGCGGATTTCGGTTTCGGCGTTGTAGCATTCTTCCTCCGCGTCATCCTGCAGGATATAGCTCTCCTCCACGCCCGCTTTTTCGTAGATATCCTTTTTTTCGGATTTCATAGATCACGCCGTCGATCTTCTCGTCCTTCCTCCGCTCCAATTCAGCCATTCCCATGATCCCATCCTCCTTTTGGTTTCATTCTAACATATACCTGCCTGTTTGCCAACAAAAATCCCATCGGATACCCAGCCCAAGGATTTATTGCTATTGGCATTCTTTTATGATAAGATGGACTAAGACAGATGCTGAACGACAGGGGGGTATGATATGGGCTATGCAGAAGTGAAGAATGTGAATGGCAGTCCTGCGCTGGTGATCGACGGAAAGGCATTTCCGCCCATGGCCATGACGGCTCGCCTGGACAAGCCGGATTATATTCGCGGTCTGGGGGAGGCGGGGATGAGGGTCTTCTTCCTGATGACGAATACGGACTGGCTCCGCCCGGGAAGGGATTATGTGGATGGAGACGGCGCCGCGCGGCACGAGCCCAGCGGGATGGAGGCATTCGTGAAGAACGCCCGGACGCTGCTTTCGCAGGTCCCGGATGCGTATATCATCGTGCGCATCGGCCTGCATCCGCCTGTGGACTGGATGGAGCAGAACCCGGACGAGCTGATCACATATCAGGACGGAAGCCATGAGCCCGCTATCCTGACTTCGGAGGTACATTCGGACGAGATCCCGGGCATGTACTCCTTTGCCTCGGACAAGTGGAAGGCGGATGCGGCAAGGGCGCTGCAGGAGTTCTGCGACGCGGTGGACGGACTGCCCTTTGGGGAGAGGGTCATCGGATATTTCCTGGCGGCAGGCGGCACCTCGGAGTGGTATCCGGTGAATGCCATCTGCGACAGAAGAAAGAACAAATACGGCGATTTCTCCCCGGCGTTCCGCAAGGCATACGGGAATTTCCTGCGCAGGCGCTACGGCACGGAGGAAAAGCTCCGCAAGGCCTGGAAGCGGGCGGACGCCTCCTTCCAGGATCCGCTGATCCCCAATGTGGAGGAACAGTACCATATCTATGTGGAACAGGGCATCCTGGATGCGATGAAATATTATGAGAGCGCGGACCGCATCATAGGCAAGAGCATCGACATGAACGCCAAAAAGGCCACGAACCTGGGCGTGTTCCTGAACCTGGAGGACTACTGCCATGTGGCGGATTTCTACGATGCGCTCCACGAGGCCACCGCGGAGGCCATCGTCTACTTTGCCGGGATCCTGAAGGCCCGCTATAAGGGGAAGGTAGTGGGCGCCTTCTACGGCTCTTACGGCTGTACGGACTTCTACAACAGCACTACCACCACCTCTACCATGACCATCCTGGACAGTGGGAAGGTGGACTTCCTGGCGGCGCCCGGGGTGTACAATAACAGGGAGCCGGGAGGATGCGTGGCCCAGCGGGAGATGCAGGACTCCTTCCGCCTGCGGGGGCAGATGTTCGTGGCGGAGGAGGACAGCAGGACCCATCTGGAGGACAGCTTCTACCGCGACGCCATGGGGCTGTACGATGTGCGGGACAGCATCGTGACGCTGAAGAGGGACTTTGCCAGGATCCTCTGCGAGGACATCTATGCATGGTGGTTCGACCAGCATGAGAAGGGAGGGCGCTACCAGCATGATGAGATCTACCGCCTGTTCGCCCGCCAGAAGGAGATCGCGGAATTTGCGTACAGCCTGGACAGGCGGAAGAATAGCGAGATCGCGCTCATATATGACCAGGAGAGCTGCCACACGGTCTCCGCATATACCAATACCCTGATGCTGGACTATTACCGCACCTCGGACCTGCACAGGATTGGCGCGCCGGTGGATTACTATTTCCACAATGACCTGGCCAGGGAGGACATGCCGGGGTATAAGCTGTATATTATGATGAACCTGTTCCGGCTCAGCGACCAGGAGAGAAGGGCGATCCTGGACAGGGCGAAGAGGGACCATGCCGTGGTGCTGTGGCTGTATGCGCCGGGATTCCTGAACCCGGACAGGGACAGGGTCATGGACAACGCCAATATGGAGGACTTGATCGGAATGCGCGTGGGGCGGATCGACCATACCTGCTCGCCGCGCTTCCGTCTGACGGACCTGTCCCATCCCGCGGTGCGCTACGGGGTGCAGGACAGGCGCTACGGCTATATCGACCGGGATGTGCACAGCAATGTGTGGCTGGAGAACGTGCTGGCCCCGGCCTACATGAATCCGGGGTTCTACATAGATGACGGGTCCGTGGAGGTCCTGGGGACTTACTGCGAGATGGGGCTTCCCGCCTACGCGCTCAAGGAGATGGACGGCTGGACCAGCGTATACTGTGCGCCCCAGATACTGCGCTCGGAGCTGATCGCGTCGCTGGCGGAGTATGCCGGATGCCATCTATACAACACCCAGGATGACGTCATCTATGCAAATGCCAGTTTCGTGACCATCCACGCCTCGTTCAAGGGAGAGCATACCATCCGGTTTCCGGGGCCTGTCAGCCCCTACGAGGTCTATGGGAAGCGGTATTACGGACATAATGTGACGGAGATCACGGTAGACATGCGTTTGGGGGATACGCGGATGTTCTCTCTGAAGGGAACCTGCTAGAAATGGGCATATGAAGAAGATGAAGAAATCTTTTGCCGGGCGGATGATCCGGGTGTGCCTGTTCGGCATAGTGATGCCGCTGGTGGCCATCGAGCTATTGTTCCTGCTTGGCATATACGGGATGAGCCGCCGGGACATAGACGCCAAGATGACCCGTGAGCTCAATAGGATATCCGAGAGCATGGATGTCCTGATGACCAGCATGAACGTCATGTCCTGGCTGCTGATGGCGGACGGGACTGTGGGGCAGGGGCTGTACTCCTATTTCGAGGAGGAGGACAGCGCGACAAAGGGGAACCTGCTGATCTATCTCCAGGAGCAGATCGGGCATTACGAGGTGGCGAACCCCTCCATCGGGAACATTACCTATATCTTCGTGCCCAGCGGAGAAGGGGCGCCGAGGAAGATCAACCAGACCTCCCTGGCCTACGGAAGCCTGCCCCTGGACGAGCATATCCTGTGCCATAAGCAGCAGGTGACCTATTACGGCCCCCATATGTCGGATTCCAAGGTGGCCAAGTACCCCTGCCTGTCCCTGACGCGCATCTATAAGGAGGGGATCGCCCACGGGGACGTCTACATCTATTTGGAATCCGGGTTCCGCTACCTGGAGACGATCATCCCCTCCCGGGTGGAAGACGTAAACGCCATATTCCGGATCGAAGCACAGGGCGGCGAGACCCAGTACAGCACCGACGAGGAGGTGTTCCCTCTATATAAAATACCGGAAGCCTCCACCTCCGGGCTGTGGGGCCTGGACAAAAAGCATAAAATGTACGAGCTGCCCAAGGAGGGCGGCTGGAAGCTGCAGCTTTGGGTGCCGATGGGGGAGTATTACAGCCATATCCGGACGCTGACGCTGAACTTCAGCCTGATCACCCTCATGGCAGTGGGGATCTGCATCATCGTTTCCGTCCAGCAATGGCGCGGCGTCTATCGCCCTTTCGTGCAGTTTGAGGAGTACCTGCAGCTGATTGCCGAGAGCGATGATGTAGAGGCCGGAATCTTCAGGATGGACATCCGGGAGTTCGATGACCAGTTCGCGCTGATCGAAAAGATGAAGAACGACATCGCCCTGCTGCTGACGCGGATACAGCAGGAGGAGAAACGGTACAGCGAGCTGGAGTTCAAGGCCGTCTCCGGAAAGATGACGCCGCATTTCCTCCACAATACGCTGGACACCCTGAAATGGTTCGCCGCAGAGAAGCAGCAGCGGGAGATGGTGTGCTTCATCACCTCCCTGAACAAGCTCCTTCTATATAATATGTCCAAGATTCCCGAGACCACGCTGGGAAGCGAGCTGGAGGCGGTGAACAATTACATCGTCCTCCAGGAGATGAAATACGATTTGGACTTCCATATCGAAGCCGGGAAGTATCCGCAGCTCCTGGCGGCCGACATGCCGCGTTTCTGCCTGCAGCCTTTGGTGGAAAACGCCATCCTGCACAGCGGGAGCGACAAGGTGCGGGTGTGGATAGAGGTGGAGCTTCTGGTAAACGGCAAGATCGCCATCCTGGTAAAGAATACCGGAAAGCCTCTGGAACCGGAGCGGATCGAGGCGGCAAAGAGGCTTGGAAAGGGCGTCTCCATCGCCGGGATCGGGCTTCCCTTCGTGGTGCGCATGCTGGAGAACAGGTTCGGCGACAGCTTTGAGATGAAGGCGATGCACATGGCAGACGGCATCAACGTGGTAGAGATTCGGATTCCTTTCGAACTGGGGAAGGCTCTGGAAGGCAGGGGGGATGAAGGGGATGGAGAAGGACGGCATGATAAGGGTGTACATAGTGGAGGATGAGAAGCTGGTCCGCCGGGGGATCATTGGCCTGATCGACTGGGCGAAGTACGGAATGAAGGTGGTGGGCGATGCGGGCAGCGGGGAGGAGGCCATTGGATTCCTGAGGCGGGAAAGCGTGGATCTGCTGTTCTCGGACATGGAGATGCCGGGCCTGTCAGGGATTGAATTTCTCAAAAGGGCAAAGGAGGCCGCCCCTGACATCCAGATCATCGTCCTCACCATGCACCAGGAGTTCGAGCTGATCCAGCAGGCCCTCAGGGTGGGGGTGCTGGACTATATCACCAAGGCGCAGATAGAGGAGGACAATCCGGATACTCTGATGGAAAGGGTGAGGAAGTGCTATCTGGAGGCCGTGCACCAGACGGCCCTGGCCGACAGCCGATTGGAGCGGGACACGGCGTTCGTCTGGAAAGCGGGGGAGCCTGGGGGGGCAAAGGCGGCGAAGGAGTTCCTGCTGCGGCATGGCCTGGCCTGTGAGCAGCTGGACGAGGGGCATTTCCTCCTCCGCATGGAAGGAAGGGAGATGCCGGACTGGGAAGGGCTGGCGGAGGAGTCCGGCCAGGAGGAGGCGGTGGTGCTGCAGCTCTCCCAGGTGAGGGGGCTCCGCTATCAGGAATTGGCGGAATGCCTCAATACCGCCGTGGCCGCCCGGCTCTTCCGGGACTATGTGCCGGGGCGGGTCCTGTACGCATATGCGTACCCGGAGCTGAAGGAGGAGCCGGGGCCCGGAAAGGCCGGGGCGCTGCCTGATTTCTGGATGGATATAGAGTTCATGACGGACGATGCAGGCTTTCGGGAGGGCCTGGGGCAGATCTGCCGGAGCGTTTCTTCCAATGAGGAGCGGACGATCCTGTTTTACCGCCTCAACCTGTATTGGGCGGAATTCTCGGGAAAGGATATCACGCAGTACTTCCAGGAGGTGGAGGGGTTCCGATGGTGGTACCAGTGGAAGGAGTGGTGCGAAGGCCTCCGGGAGATGGTGCTGGAACGGGTGGGCAGCGGCGGCACGGAGGAGAGGGTCCGCAATGTGCAGGAGATCCACCGGGCAATGAACTATATCCGGGAGCATATGGATAAAGAGATCTCGCTGAGGGAGCTTCTGCAGCTCACCGGGATGAGCAAGAGCCATTTCTCCAAGAACTTCAAACAGATAACGGGAAAGACGTTCATATCCTACCTGAACGACATCCGCATAGAGGCGGCCAAGAAGTATCTGGCTGAGACGAGGCAGCCTGTATCCTGGATAGCGGAGCAGGTGGGGTTCGGGGACGAGCATTACTTCCGGAAGGTCTTCAAGCGCGACACGGGCCTGAACCCAAGGGCCTTCCGGGAGAACGAATCTGATCGTACCTAAAAATGGGGACAAAAGTGTTTGCGCCAAAAAGCCGTAAATACTTTTGTCCCCTAAATTATGCACAGTAAAATCTTAAATAATGCCATTTTGTCAGTTATAATAATGGCAACAGCAATTTCTATAAGAAATCGTGCTGTGATAGTGCATAAATGTAAAGGAGGATGGTATTAGTGAGAAAGAAGTTATTCGCAGGAATTCTGTCGGCGGCTTTGGTCGTCGGCTCCCTGGCGGGCTGTGGGGGCAATGACGGCGGCAACAGCAGCAGTGGCAGCAGCAAGGCCGATGACGGCGGGCAGCAGGTGTCCTCGGATGCGGAACCTTCGGATGAGGGCTCCGACGCGGAGGACGCGGGGGCTGATTCCGGATCGGCGGAGGGCGAGAAGACGGTGGAGGAAAAGCTGCTGGAGCCGTATGACGAGCCGGTGGACATCCATATCGTGCTGGCTTACCGGGAATCCGAGGATCCCTTGACGCCGGAGGACTGTACGCCGGAGACTTCCACGGCAGTGAAGCTGCTGAAGGAAGAGATGAACATCAACCTGATCTATGACTGGATCGCCAACAATGACCAGTATAATGAGAAGTTCGGCGCGGAGCTGGCGGCAGGGAACCTTCCGGACGTGTTCATGGTCGGTTCCAATGACTTCTCGGATCTGGTAGACCAGGGCGGCCTGGCGGATCTGACGGAGGCCTATGAGGAGTACCGCTGCGATGCGCTGGACGCGATCTTCAACTACTCCGATAATGTCATTGACGTGGCGAAGAGGGATGGAAAGCTGTACGGGCTTCCGATGGGCACGGATCCGGCGCAGGCCACCTCCCAGATGTATTACAACATGACCCAGCTTGCCAGCGTGGGGATCACCTCCACGGACCAGCTCCCCAAGACCATCGACGAGTTCGAGGAGCTCTGCGACAAGCTGATGGAGACGGACTACAATAACGACGGTGAGGTGGGAGGCCCGGTGCTTCCTGCGACCGTGAGCTTCTACGGCACTCAGCTGGGCGACTTCACGCCTTTCTTCCATGCCTATGAGACATGGACCAGCGGCTGGGTAGACGAAGGCGGCGAGCTGAAGTACATGGGCATCGACGAGAGCCTGAAGGAGCCCCTCACGAAGCTGAACGAGTGGTATGAGAAGGGATATTTCCGCAAGGACTGGCCCGCATATGATGTATACGATGCGGATTCCGTAGTGGTCAGCGATATCGTGGCCGGCAAGTTCGCTATCGTGCCCGGCTCCTGGTGGATTCCGAACTGGCCGCTGAACTCCAACAAAATCGAGCATCCCGATTCCGAGTGGGTGATCGGGCCGAACCTTTCCCTGGACGGAAGCCAGCCCAAGGTCATGCTCTCCCGCTTCACCGGCAGCACCTTCGTGGTTGCGGGACATGAGTGCGAGCATCCGGAGGCCATCTTTAAGATGATGTACTGGTCCCTGGTATACACCGCGAAGAACAGCAACCCGGCCGTGCAGGCGGCAATGTCGGAGGAAGAGGCTGCGGAGTACCACAGCTATGTCTATACATGGCTGCCCTATAGGATATACTCGCCCCTCTGCCTGAGGACGAACTTCGAGACGATCAACAAGGCCATCTCGGAGGGCAAGACGGAGATCTCCGAGGACGAGGCTCCCATGAACGATGAATTCTGGGGCGCATGGGCCTCCTACCTGACCTATCAGGAGAATCCGGAGGACGGCGCCGCGTGGGGGACCTACTTCAGCCGGCTGGCTCCTGACGGCGGCGTGGCCAACATGATCAAGACGGTGGAGAACGCGGAGATCATTTACAATGAGCTGTATGTCACCACCCCTGCCATGATCACCAAGTCGGGTGAGCTGAACAAGCTCAGGGACGGCACCTTCACCAGCATGATCATGGGCGAGACTCCGATCTCCGAGTTCGACACCTTCGTAGAGCAGTGGAAGGCGCAGGGCGGAGATGAGATCGCACAGGAAGCCAACGAGTGGTACCAGAGCGTGAAGTAATGGCATGAAGCAGGAGCAATAAATAAAGAAACAGAATGGAAAATGCCATATTCCTATATGGCATTTTCCTTTAGAAGGGAGTGACAGCTATTGAAAGAAAAAAAGCCAGCAGTGAATAAGCCCGAAAAGAGGAAGGGACTGTACAGGACAAGAGAGCTGCATGTGATGCTGGTCCCTGCAGTGGTCTTCACGGCGGTATTCTCATACCTGCCGTTGTTCGGCCTGGTGATGGCGTTCCAGGAGTTCAAGCCGCTTCTGGGCTTTCGGGGCTCTTCGTTCGTAGGCCTGAAACAGTTCCAGTATATCTTCACCATGCCCAGCTTTAAGATCGCTTTTGTGAATACGGTGATAATCGCTTTCTTCAAGATCATCCTGAGCATCCTGGTCCCGCTGGTCCTGTCGCTGATGCTGAATGAGGTGACGAAAAGCTGGTATAAGCGGGCGGTCCAGACGATCGTGTTCATACCTTACTTTTTCTCCTGGGCGATCCTGGCCGGCATGATCCTGGAGATATTCGCCTATGATGGCATCATCAACAACGCGCTCAATGCGCTCCTGGGAAACGAGAGGATTGCCTTCCTGGTGAGCAACCAGTATTTCCGCTCCATCATCATCGCCTCCGATGTGTGGAAGGGCATGGGGTACAATACGGTACTGATGCTGGCGGCGATCACCAACGTGGACGCGGCCCTGTATGAGGCGGCCCAGGTGGACGGCGCCGGGCGCTGGAAGCAGGTGCTCCATATCACCCTGCCCAGCATCCTTCCCATGGTAGCCGTGCTTACGGTGCTGGGGCTGGGAGGCATCCTGAATGCAGGATTCGACCAGATCCTGATCATGTACAACCCCACTGTGGAGAAGACGGTGGATATCCTGGATACGCTGGTGTACCGCATGGGCATTGCGGGCAGGCAGTATTCTGCCGCGGCTGCGATGGGCCTGTTCAAGTCGGTGGTCTCGATCATCTTTGTGGGAATCAGCTATCTGATCCTATATAAGAAGAGCGACTATCGGGTATTTTAAGGAGGTGGCGACAGATGAAAGTGAAGCATTCCCCGTTATATTATGTGTATCAGGTCTTCAATACGGTCTTCCTGGCACTGGTGTCGCTGACCTGCATCCTTCCGATCCTCCATGTATTCGCCATGTCCCTGAGCGATTCCAATGCCGCGCTGGCAGGCAGGGTGACCTTCTGGCCGGTACAGTTCTCGCTGTCGGCTTATGAGTATCTGATTCAGAAGAAGGACTTCTTCCATTCTGTCTCGATTTCCGCCTGGAGGGTGCTGATCGGGACGCTGATCAACATGGTCCTGATCGTGCTGACGGCCTATCCGCTGTCACGGCCCGCGACCCATTTCAAGGCGCGGAAATGGTACATGCTCTATTTTTCCATCACCATGTTCATCGGCGGCGGCCTGATCCCCACTTATATGATCATCAAGAACCTGGGGCTGCTGGACTCCTTCTGGGTATTGATCCTGCCGGGGGCCCTGAATATCTGGAACGTCATCATCATGATGAACTTTATCAGAGGGCTGCCCCATGCCATCGAGGAAGCAGCCTTTGTGGACGGCGCGAACCATTGGCAGACCCTGTTCAAGGTGGTGCTGCCCATGTCGAAGCCATCCATCGCCTCGCTGCTGCTGTTTTCGATGATAGGGCATTGGAACGCCTGGTTCGACGGAATCTTCTATATGAACAATCCGAACAACTACCCGATGGCGACCTATCTGGCCACACAGATCATCAGCAGCAACCAGAACATGACGAACATGACGAGAGAGCAGCTGGCCTTGTTGTCCTCCCTGAGCGAGAAGACGGTCAGGAGCGCGCAGCTGTTCATCTCCATCATACCGATCCTGGTGGTGTATCCGTTCCTGCATAAAACAATTGAAGAAAAGGACGCACAGATCCAGGAACTGCAAAAAAC
>CAMTBF010000068.1 GCA_947068385.1 uncultured Lachnospiraceae bacterium | reverse complement strand
TATAGGAGGAGAAATCATTGATGTACAGCACCTGGATCTCCGGCAGGGAGGCGAATATATCCAGGGAATCCCCGCTACAGTCCTCCAGGGAGAGGTAGGCCAGGCCTACCGCGTCCTTTACGGGGGACACGTCGCGCACGCCCTTCAGCGCCAGGGTCTGGAGGTCCGTCAGGCTGGCAAAGGAGGGCATGATGCCATTGTAGTTTCCGCTCATCTCCAGGGCCAGCTCCTTTAACAGCGTCAAACTGCCGATGACGGAATAGTCCGTGGTGTTATAGGAGCCGTCCAGGTACAGATACAGGTACTCCAGCTGGGGGCAGTCCCTCAGGGCGTCCACGCTGGATATCTGGGTGCTCTCTATGGTCAGGTTGGTCAGCGCAGGCATGTTCCGGACGAAATCGATGCTCTTGAGCTGGTCGGACTCGATGCTCAGCTCCTCCAGGTTGGACAGGGACATGAGCGGGGAGAAGTCCGTGAGCCTGTCGCACCCGGACAGGGCCAGGCCCAGCAGGTCGGGGAACTGCTCCAGGGCGGAGATGTCCTCCAGCCCCGCATAGTCCGCTTTCAGGTACATGAGGTTGGGGAAGGCGTCCAGCCCCGTCAGGCCGGAGGCCAGGAAGGTATCGTATACGCCCAGCTCCGTGATATATTCCGGATGGGGGACGATGGAAACCATCTCGGTGAGGCTGTTCTCGGAATATAGTCCGGTGAGGGATTCCAGGCCGCTAAGATCCCCCTTCGAAAGGGAATCGTCGATGGAGATCCACTCCAGCCCGGTAAAGCAGGACAGGTCGGAGAGCTCCAGCCCTGCGTCGGTCTCATAGGTGGCGGTATCCGCCTCCCCGCCATCCAGCTGGAAGGTGATGCTCCTCTCGTCCCGGTCGATCTGCAGCGCGGTGAGGCTGGCGAACTCCTCCGCCGTGATGGTGTCGCAGGGCTTGTCCCAGATGTACTCCGCCACGGACCAGAAGAAGCTTGACTGGGGGGTCTTGGGGCCGGAGCCGGCGTCCTCCCTGGTGGGCGCGTCCGTCTTCTTCTCCGCAGCATCAGAAGAGGTAAACTTCTCCTGGGTGGAGGAGCTGGCATAGCTGCCGGACTCCTTATCCGGAAGCAGGTTCTGGAGGGAGCCGGATTTGAACATGACGACGAGGGCGAACAGGGCCACGCAGACGACGCCCGCAAGCACCCCTACCACGATCGCCACGGCGGGATTGTGCTCCGCGTGCCCTCCGGGGGAGGAAGGGCCGGAGACGGTGGGCCTCCCGGAATAGCCGGACTGTCCGGAGATCACATAGCGGCTGCCCTGGCTGCCCGCCGTATCGGTGGCTTTCTGGGGGAAAGGCGCACCCGCCGCGGAAGACTGTGGGCCGATGCCGGAGGAGGCCGTCTGCTCTCCGCTGCCCCTGACATAATAGCCGCATTCCTTACAGGTCATCCTTCCGTTCATCATTTTCAGCTTCGTGCCGCACATGGGGCACTTGGTTATCTCGTTTGCCATATGGATTGCATCCTCGTTTCTATGTAAGATTAGGCTGTCTTAAATCTGCCAGTCGCAGGCGTCCTCCAGGACAGCGCAGAAGCGCTCCAGCCCCGCCCGGTCTTCCTCGGTAAAACGCCCGTAGAGAGGGCTGTCTATATCCAGCACGGCCGTCAGCCTTCCGGCCTGGTGGACAGGGACCACGATCTCCGAATTGGAGGCGGCATCGCAGGCGATATGTCCGGCGAACGCGTGCACGTCAGGGACCAGGAACGTGGCGTCCTCTGCCGCCGCGCTGCCGCATACCCCTTTTCCGAAATCGATGCGGATGCAGGCGGGCTTCCCCTGGAAGGGGCCTAAGACCAGCTGGCCCTCCCGTACCAGATAGAAGCCTGCCCAGTTGATGCCGCTTAAGCTCATGTACAGCAGGGCGGAGGCATTGGCCAGGTTCGCGATGGTGTCGCGCTCGGCATGGGTCATGGATCTCAGCTGCTCCTGAAGCAGGGAATAGTCAGTCATTTTCTGTATCCTCCACAGTGATCTTGACACGCATCCTCTCCGGCATCAGGCCGTCGTCCACCGCGAAGACGATGTAATGTTCGCCCTTCTGTCCGCTGGTGGGCGTCCAGAGGAACTCCATTTCGGCCAGGTCCAGCCGTGCGCCCTCCGGCAGGTTCTCACAGGTTACCTGCAGAGGCGAGGCCACGCCCTTCACGCTGTAGTTGGGCAGCAGGATCTGGCCGTTGTACAGCCTGGTGCCTGTGGCCTCCTCGGACACGTCGCTGGCAGGGTTGCGCACGGATAGACGGATGCGGCAAAGCGCTCCGGCCCGGATCCGCACAGGCGCCACCGGCTGGATATAGGGCCGGTATACGGTCAGGGGCAGGGGATAGTTGTCGGTCTCCACCTCATAATGGTATCCGGTCTCCTGACAGGGCGCTGTGGGCAGGGGATAGAGGCTGTCCTGGGGAGTGCCGGGGGCAGGGGCGTTGATCTCCACCTGCTTGACGCAGTCGGACTTGGCGTGGAGCGTCCTGGGCTGGCCGTCCTTTGCGCCGTCCCACAATACCAATGGCCTGTGGATCTCCAGCCCGGTGACTTCGGTGGTGAAATAGGGCTGCTCCGGCACGTCCTCCGCATTGGTGTGCCGCCTGTAATGATCCGTGACGGCGGCGATCGGGGCAATGTCCCGGGCACAGTGGGCCTCCATGCCGTCCACGCAGACATCGCTTACGTCGTCGAAGACGCAGACATGCCTGCCGTCCGGCACCTTGCAGGAAAAGTGGATGTTCCGCAGGGTCAGGCCGTCCACATGCTTGGCGAACAGGCCGTAGGCGGGCAGGATCCCCCAGGTGCTGGGCTCCGGGTAGGCCCCCGGCAGCTCCGGCACGTTATAGGGGTCCCCCCGCCAGCAGCCCTCCTCGGCGTCCCAGTCTGCCCGGGGCAGGAGGACTTCGCCCCTGGAGAAGAAAGTGTTCACCAGCCAGGGCAGGTTCTGGACCCGCTCCTTCGTGTGGAACTGGGAGAACTTCCATTCCGTGTTCAGCTGCCTCTGCTCCACGGCATGCTCCATGGTCAGACCGCCTCTGTACTCCACGGAGATGTTCTCCAGGACGATGTTCTTTATATGGGAATCCGTCAGCCCCATCAGCAGGATAGGGTAGCGGGGATCCGCGTTGGTGATGGTGACGTTGCGGATCAATACATTGCTCACCGTGGCCATGGTGGCGGATCCGATCGCATTGGCGTATAAGGGCAGGTCGGCCTCCTTCAGCTCCCTGGAGAGGTCGGCCACATAAGCGCCGTGGGCCTCCGGATGCAGGGCACCGTGGTTCTGGCGGGAGCTCCCCTGGCTGGAGGTGTTCTTCTGGGCATAGCTTTCGGACTGCCAGACCCTGAGATAGTAATGCCCGTCAAACTCCTCGTAATTGGCCGGATTGCACTCCACCGGATTGAGGGGATCCACGATCTCAAAGGAGGAATGCCCGTCCACGGTCACGGTCTTCGTCCGGTTATAATGGGGGGCGTAGCGCCTGGCGGGATAGCAGTGGTAGGCCCTCTCGTTGGGCAGCACCCAGTTCCTGTCGTCCAGGCGCACATTGGTGTCCAGGGCCGGGTAGGCCGAGGAGGAGGCGTTTCCCGTCACGGGGAACCTGGCCCTGTCGCCGGCCCGCAGGAAGATGGGGGAGCTGGACACATTGTCCAGGACGCAGTCCTCGAAGATCACATTGGTCAGGGAGGAGCAGTCCACGGACTCCATGCAGAAGCCCCTGGACCTCTCGAACCGCACCCGCCGGATCGTCACCAGATGGTAGCCGCAGGTGGCCTCCGTGCCGAACTTCAGCCGCCCGGTGGGGCCGCAGCGGTCCACGGCGATCAGCTTGTCCCTCGTATACTCCCCGGCGTATACGCTGCCCGCGTCGTAGCCGCATACGGTGCAGTCCTCTATGAGCACGTTCTGGAGGGGCTCGAAGATGCCCGCCCCGAAGGAGGCCTTCAGGCACAGGCTCTCGTCGGTGAGGGAGTTGCAGATGGTGTGCCGCACCGTCACGTCGCGGCAGCAGTCGATATCGAAGGCGTCCCTTATGGTGTCCACCAGGATGTGGTTCACGTACAGGTTCCGGCACCCCTCCGCGATGATGGCGAAATGCCCGCCGATGGTGACGGAGAAATCCTCCAGGACCACGTTCTCGCAGCGAACCAGGGCGATTCCCTTATTGCCGAACCACTCCTCCTGGTGGCCCTTTGCCTCCCGGGACATGGGCTCCTGGGGATCGCCGCCCTGGAGCACATGCTCCAGGATGCCGCTTTTTTCATCGAAGCGCCCTCCGGTGATCAGGCCCTTGCCGGAGATCATGATATTCTCCAGGTCGGATCCGTAGATCAGGCTGTTGGAGAAGTAGGAATGCCCGTGATCCTGGAGGCCCACGTAGCGGTTCACCTCGGGCTCCTTATAATTGCCTCCCTCGCCGGGCGCAGCCTGGCGGGAATGGGGAATGTCGGTTCTGGCCGCCGATACCACTGCGCCTTCCGAGAGATAGAGATTCACATTGCTTTTCAGGAGGATGGTATAGGTGTGGAAGGTTCCCTCAGGGATGACTACGGTCCCGCCTTCCATGGCGGCAGCCTGGATGGCGCTGTTGATGGCCTGGGTGTTGACAGCCGGGGCGGCATCTTCACTGGCTCCGAAGTCGGTGATGAGGAAAGTCCTATGCTTTAACAGGTTCCTGGGGCGGATAGAGGCGCCCGTAGCCTCTGGTATTGTGTAGGATGACATTTGTGCTATTGCTCCTTTGAAAAATGAACCCGGTTGATGGTATCTTATAGTTCAATTATACTATATTTTTAAAAAAATACCAGATTTCTATTGACATTTCTTTTTTTATGAGATATCATTCCAAATAGTTTGAGAATCAAATAACTTGATATTCAAACAAATTGAATTTCAAACTATTTCTCATAGTAATGAAAACCAGATAAGAGAGAGTAAAGGAGAAGCGGCTATGTTTGAGAAACTGAAAGGAATCATTGAAGAGAAGCTGAACGCGGAAGGGGCGGCGATCACGGAGGAGACCAGCTTTAAGGAGGACCTGGACGCGGACTCCCTGGATCTGTTCGAGCTGGTGATGGCGCTGGAGGACGAATTCGACGTGGAGATCCCCTCCGAGGAGCTGGAGAGGCTGGCTACGGTGAAGGACGTGATGGACTATCTGGCGGCCAAGGGCATCGAGCTGTAGGGAAGCCCCGGGGCGCGGATGCCCGGAAAATCAGGAAGGTCATGGAAGGAAACGGTGAGGTTGTGGGGACGGGAATGAAGACAAGGATAACGGAACTTCTGGGAACGGAATATCCCCTGATCCAGGGGGGCATGGCATGGGTGGCCGAGTGCCGTCTGGCCGCAGCGGTGTCCGAGGCCGGGGGCTTCGGCATCATCGGCGCGGGGGCGGCTCCGGCCCAGTTCGTCCGGGAGCAGATACGGCAGTGCAGGGCCATGACGGATAAGCCCTTCGGCGTGAACATCATGCTGATGAACCCGGAGGCGGACGCCATCGCCCGGGTGGTGGCCGAGGAGGGCGTGAAGGCGGTGACCACCGGCGCGGGGAATCCGGGCAGGTACATGGCGGACTGGAAGGCCGCCGGGGTGAAGGTGGTCCCGGTGGTGGCCAGCGTGGCCATGGCGAGGATGATGGAGCGGGCCGGGGCGGATGCCGTGGTGGCGGAAGGGATGGAGTCCGGCGGACATATCGGATCGTCCACCACCATGGCGCTGGTGCCCCAGGTGGCGGACGCGGTGGAGATCCCGGTGATCGCCGCCGGGGGGATCGGGGACGGCAGGGGCTTCGCCGCGGCGTTCATGCTGGGCGCGGAGGCGGTGCAGATGGGCACCCGCTTCGTGGTGGCGAAGGAGTCCATCGCCCATGAGGCCTACAAGGCGAAGATCATCGCCGCAAAGGACATCGACTCCGAGGTCACGGGCATGAGCCACGGCCACCCCGTGCGCCAGCTGCGCAACCGGATGACCAGGGAATACCTGAAGCTGGAGAAGGAGGGCGCCTCCTTCGAGGAGCTGGAGAAGCTCACCGTGGGGGCGCTGCGCAGGGCCGTGCTGGAGGGCGATGCCGTGAACGGCACGCTGATGGCAGGGCAGATCGCGGGCCTGGTGAGCAGGGAGCAGACCTGCCGGGAGATCGTCGAGGAGGTCATGGGGCAGGCGGCGGACCTGCTGCGGGGCCGCGGGGCGTGAGGGCTTCCGGTGGGAGCCGGAGCAGAGATATTTGGAATAAAGATTATTTATAGTCGGTAAAGTATGAATCAGGACAGAGGGATCGAAATGGGAAAGACAGCGTTTATTTTTCCGGGACAGGGAGCCCAGTATTGCGGGATGGGGAAGGACTTCTTCGAGAGCTTCGATGCGGCGAAAAAGGTGTATGCCACAGCCGGGGAGGCCGTGGGATTCGACGTGGGGCAGCTGTGCTTTACGGAGAATAAGGAGTTGGACATCACGGAGTATACCCAGATCGCCATGCTGGCCACGGAGGTGGCGATCCTGAAGGTATTGGAGGAGAAGGGCGTCCGGGCGGACTGCGCCGCGGGCCTGAGCCTGGGGGAATACGGGGCGCTGGCGGCTGCCGGGGTCATGGAGCTTCCGCAGATGTTCTGGCTGATCCGCTGCCGGGGCGTCTTCATGCAGGAGGCCTATCCGGTGGGCGGGGCCATGGCGGCGGTGCTGGGGCTGGACGCGGAGGCCATCCGCGGCATCTGTGAGGAGACGGAAGGGACGGTGTCGATCGCCAATGACAACTGTCCCGGACAGATCGTGATTACCGGGGAGGCCCGGGCCGTACAGGCGGCTTCGGAGAGGCTGGCAGCGGCAGGGGCCAAGCGCTGCATCCCCTTAAACGTCAGCGGCCCGTTCCACTCCGCTCTTTTGGAGGGAGCAGGGAGGAGGCTGGCTGCAGAGCTGGAGCATATTGAGGTGCATGAGCCCCGCATCCCCTACATCTGCAACGTGGAGGCGGACTATGTGACGGACAGCGCCCGGATCAAGGAGCTCCTGGCCAGGCAGGTGTCCTCCACGGTCAGGTGGCGGGAGACCATGGAGCGGATGCTGGCGGACGGGGTGGACACCTTCGTGGAGATCGGGCCCGGGCGGACGCTGGCAGGGTTCCTGAGAAAGATGAGCCGGGACGTGAGGGTGCTCAATGTGGCGAAGGTGGAGGACCTGGAGGCGGTTGCCGGTTTGGGATTGCAGTAGGCAGAATGAGGGACAGAGGACATGGAAGAAGAAAAGATTCCGGCTCCCGGCAGGGAGCTGGCAGGCAAAGTGGCCCTGGTGACGGGAGCCAGCCGGGGCATCGGCAGCGCCATCGCGGTCACGCTGGCCCGGCAGGGGGCCATGGTGCTGGTGAACTATAACGGCTCCGGACAGCGCGCGGGCGAGGTGGTGGCGCGGATCGAGGCGGAGGGCGGAGCGGCCCGGGCCGTCGGCTGCGACGTATCCGACTTCGCGGCCTGCGGCCGGATGGTGGAGGAGATCATGGCGGAGCACGGCCATGTGGACATCCTGGTGAACAATGCCGGGGTGACAAGGGACAATCTGGTGGCACGGATGTCGGAGGATGACTACGATTATGTCTTAGACATCAACCTGAAAGGCGCATTCCACACCATCCGCCATCTGACCAGATATTTCCTGAAGCAGAAAAAGGGCAAGATCGTCAACATCTCCTCCGTATCCGGCGTGGTGGGCAATGCGGGCCAGGCCAACTATGCCGCGTCCAAGGCGGGGCTGATCGGGCTGACGAAGAGCGTGGCCAAGGAGCTGGCGGGCAGGAACATCTGCGTCAATGCCGTGGCCCCGGGCTTCATCGAGACGGAGATGACCCAGGCCCTGCCCCAGAGGGCAAGGGAGGCGGCGGTGGCATCCATTCCCATGGGCAGGATGGGAAGCCCCTGGGACGTGGCCGAGCTGGTGGCCTTCCTGGCCAGCGGCAGGTCGGATTATATCACCGGGCAGGTCATCTGCGTGGACGGTGGAATGGTGTGAACAGGATGGATTTTGGGGATGTGCATGGTTTGGAGGGTATGGGATGAAGAGAAGAGTGGTAGTGACAGGGATGGGGGCCATCACCCCTATCGGCAACGGCGTGGAGGCTTTCTGGCAGGGCGTCCGGCAGGAGCGCATCGGGTTCGGGCCGATCACCAGGTTCGATGCTGAGGGATATAAGTGCAGCCTGGCGGCGGAGGTGAAGGACTTCCAGCCGGAGCGGTACATGGACAAGAAAGCGGCCAGGCGCATGGAGCTTTTCTGCCAGTATGCCGTGGCGGCGGCAGGGGAGGCCCTGGCGGACGCGGCGCTGGACATGGAGAAGGAGGATGCCTACCGGGTGGGGTGCTTCGTGGGCAGCGGCGTGGGCAGCCTGCAGGCCATGGAGCGGGAGTGCGGGAGGCTCGCCGGGAAAGGCCCCTCCAGGGTAGGCCCCCTGTTCGTGCCGCTGATGATATCCAACATGGCGGCGGGCAACGTGAGCATCGCCTACGGCCTTAAGGGCAAGAGCCTGAACGTGGCCACGGCCTGCGCCACGGGCACCAATTCCATCGGGGAGGCCTTCCGCTCCATCCAGTACGGGGAGACGGACGCCTGCGTGGCCGGGGGGACGGAGGCGGCGGTATGCCCGATCGGAATCGCCGGGTTCGCCGCGCTGAACGCGCTGTCCGCCAGCACGGATCCCCGGAGATGCTCCATCCCCTTTGATAAGGACAGGGGCGGCTTCGTCATGGGCGAGGGCGCGGGCATCGTGGTGCTGGAGGAGCTGGAGCACGCAAGGAGGAGAGGCGCGCGCATCTACGCGGAGGTGCTGGGCTACGGCTGCACATCCGACGCGTACCACATCACCTCCCCTGCCGAGGACGGCGCGGGAGCGGCAGCGGCCATGAAGGAGGCCCTGGCGGACGGCGGCGTGGAGCCCCAGGCGCTGGGCTATATCAATGCCCACGGCACATCCACCCACCACAACGACCTCTTCGAGACCAGGGCCATCAAGCTCGCCTTCGGTGCCCATGCAAAGGATATCAGGATCAATTCCACCAAATCCATGATAGGGCATCTGCTGGGAGCCGCCGGGGCGGTGGAGTTCATCACCTGCGTCAAGGAGATCCAGGAGGGCTTCCTCCACAGGACGGTAGGCCTGCGGGAGACGGATGAGGAGCTGGATCTGGATTACTGCATGGAGAGCCATGAGGAGGCGGTGCCCTACGCCCTCAGCAATTCCCTGGGCTTCGGAGGGCACAACGCCAGCATCCTTCTGGGGAAGATGGAATAGGAGGGCTAAGACATGTCATTGTATACCGCAAAGGAGATCATGGAGATCATACCCCATCGGTATCCCTTTCTGCTGATAGATACCATTGAGGAGCTGGAGGCGGGCAGCCGGGCGGTGGGCCGGAAGTGCGTCAGCATGAACGAGCCCTATTTCCAGGGACATTTCCCGGGGAATCCGGTGATGCCGGGGGCGTTGATCGTGGAGGCCATGGCCCAGACAGGGGCGGTGGCCATGCTGTCCGTCCCGCAGTGGAAGGGGAAGACGGCGTATTTCGCAGGGATAGACAAGGCCAAATTCCGCAGGAAGGTGCTCCCCGGGGATGTGTTGACGCTGGAGGCCAAAGTGGTCAAGTGCAAGGGCCCCCTGGGCATCAGCGAGGCAGTGGCCACCGTGGACGGCAAAGTGGTGGCCCAGGCGCAGCTCACGTTCGCAATAGGGGCGGCATGAATAGGAGGACTTAACATGGGCGGACTGTTCAGAAAGAAAGCATCCGAAAAAGAGGATCAGCTACGGAAGAAACGCGAGACGTTCTTTACCAGACAGCGGAACCAGGAGGACGGTTCCGGCAGCCGCCGGGCGGATGGTTCCCAGGCGGCGGCCCAGGACAGGGCGCGGAAAGCGGAGGCTCCGGGGGCGGCCGGAGCCGAGGCGAGAGGGGCGCAGACGGATTCGGATGCCCGCGCCCAGGAAAAGGAGACCTACATGATCCGCTGCCCCAAGTGCGGCAAGATGGTGAACCGGGACAGGGTGGCAAAGCGTAAGTACATCTGCTACGAGTGCGAGGGATACTTCCGGGTCAGGACCAACAACCGCATCCGCATGGTGGCAGACCCTCATACGTTCCGACCCTGGTTTTGTGACATGCCTGTCAGGAACCCGCTCTCCTACGAGGGATACGAGGAGAAGCTGAGGGAGGCCAGGGAGAAGACCGGGCTGGAGGAGGCTTTCACCGTGGGCCAGTGCAAGGTCTTCGGCCAGGACATCGTGTTGGGCATCTGCGACTCCAGGTTCCTGATGGCCAGCATGGGGCATGTGGTGGGGGAGAAGATCACCGCTGCCATTGAGCGGGCGGTGGAGCTGGGACTGCCCGTGTTCTTCTTCTGCTGCTCCGGCGGGGCCAGGATGCAGGAGGGCATCATCTCCCTGATGCAGATGGCCAAGACCTCCGCGGCCATCCGGAAGCTGGACGAGGCCGGACTGCTGTACTGCACCATCCTCACGGACCCTACCATGGGCGGCGTCACGGCCAGCTTCGCCATGCTGGGGGACGTGGTCATGGCGGAGCCCGGGGCGCTGATCGGCTTCGCGGGGCCCAGGGTCATCCGCCAGACCATCGGCCAGGAGCTGCCGGAGGGCTTCCAGACGGCGGAATTTTTGGTGGAGCACGGCATCATAGACGGCATCGTGAGAAGGGATGCGCTGAAGAAGACCCTGTATTTCCTGGTGAAGTCCCATCAGGGCCGGGAGGGCCGGTACGCCGACTTTACCGGGGGGAAGGAGTTCCATTTCGTGCTGAATGAGGTGCTGAAGGAGCAGACCTGGAACGTGAAGCCCGCAGGCGCCTGGGAGAAGGTGAAGGCCGTCCGCAGGCTGGAGCGTGCCAGCGCCTGTGACTACATGGCCAGCATCTTCGACTATTTCGTGGAGGCCCACGGGGACAGGAGCTTTCGGGACGACCCGGCCATCATCGGCGGCATCGGCTTCCTGGAGGGGCAGCCGGTGACGGTGATCGCGGAGCATAAGGGCAAGGACGGCAAGGAATGCCAGCGGCGCAATTACGGCATGCCCATGCCGGAGGGCTATCGCAAGGCCCTGCGCCTGATGAAGCAGGCGGAGAAGTTCCACCGCCCCATCGTCAGCTTCATCAATACTTCCGGGGCCTACTGCGGCATCGAGGCGGAGGAGCGGGGCCAGGGCGAGGCCATCGCCCGCAGCCTCCTGGAGATGTCCGCCCTGAAGGTGCCCGTGCTGTGCATCTTCATCGGCGAGGGCGGCAGCGGCGGCGCCCTGGCCACGGCGGTGGGGAACGAGGTGTGGATGCTGGAGAATGCCACCTATTCCATCCTGTCCCCCGAGGGCTTTGCCTCCATCCTCTGGAAGGATTCCTCCAGGGCC
>CAMTBF010000067.1 GCA_947068385.1 uncultured Lachnospiraceae bacterium | reverse complement strand
GTCAAGCTGTCACTCGTCCAGGATTCTTTCAGCGCGTCCCTGCCGCCTTTTTCCATCCATTCGTATCGCTCAACGTAACTGTATTGTCTGACCTATCCGCCACCAGGTCATCTCCGTCATATAGACCAACCTGAATAGGATTATGATTCGGAAAGCTATCATCCCAAACCTTTGTAGCTGTCACGGTGCTGGCAGTGGCCTTTTCAATCACATATCGCGGGACAATGTTGAAATGTATTTTGCAGTTCGACTGCCCTGCTCCTCGCTCCAAATAGTATATGGTCAGCTTATGTTCACCCTTAGAGATTAGAGGCAAATCGCTGGTATTACTTCCTGCGGAATTCGGAGATGTTGTAATCTTCCCCGTTGTAAAATTAATCGACCCTCTCATCGCACCATGGATACCGCCCATATCCAAAATCAGCTTCCCGTCAATAAAGACCCATACATCATCATCTCCTGAGAAATCGAATGTCATCTCCTCCCCATCCACACGATTGCCGTTCGAGCCTGAATCTGCTGGGAGGTAAAAATCAATTTCTGAACTCATCCCAAAGTGATAATTGACTTCACCGCCATTCACTGTAAAGCCGTCACTATTATCATTAAAGGGAAGAAATGCTGTCGAGCCACACGTTTGCGGTCTATTATAAAGGTAGAATCTTCCCTCCCGCTGCTGGTACGATGCCGCGAACTTACTGCTGTCATATTCGTAATATCCAATTTTGTCTTCACCGTCGCGAAAATGCTGATAGAGATTATCGCCATATCCGATAAAGTGGACACCTAAGGCATCACTGCTTTCAGAAAACAAATAGTCAAGTGGGCTGCTTCCTGATGTACTGATTCCCCATCCCTTATCCCCTTGTATGAAATCATCCTGCTTTTTACCGTTTCGATCTGCAAAACCTTTCGGCTGAACCAAAGCACCTGTATTTTTTACGCCTTCTGAGCTGGCAGGCGCTTCCAGGAACAGGAAACTATTCACCGCGCCACTCGCTTCCATCTGTAATATGCGTCCCAGGCCACTGGGGGATGATGCCCATGTTCCCCTGCGGAATTTGTTTATTTCACTATCTGTCCATATCTCTCCCCCGCTGAGATTTTCCCCGGACTGTATGGCGCTATAGATGTTGAATAATTCGTTATAATCGAACAACCTAGTTTTAATAAAATCATTTGTACTTGGAACATTCGCGATTACATTTCCGCCCTTTCCAGCTTGAATATCTTTATCTCGCAGGTTATAATCCGCAGCTACCCAGTCTGCATAAAATACATTCTTCTTTGCAACATCAACCGTAGCGTTTACAGGCCCATTCTTGACATCATAATAGGTGTTGTCCGCAATATTAAACCATCCAACCAGCTTGAAATCATAGCTTCCCGCTTCTCTACGTACTGTTTCTTTTATCTCTACATTCCCATCAACACTAAAATTGAACTCACTTCCCAGCTCACTATCGCCAGGCAGACGTATCGTTGCTGTATTGCCCTCGACCACGCTTTCTACATTTACTGACGTGTACTCCACCTTGCCATATTGATTAGATGCTTCCTCCTTATTTCCATTGCCTGGATTAAGTTCGACTACATATCTTTTGGGGGCAAACAGGGTAGCGCTTACGCTCTCACCATTGTATTGCGTTGTATTTCCTGGCAGAAAATAAATACCTGTTATGCTATATGCGTCTTCACCTTGACCGAAAGTCCCTTCTAACACCCATCCCTGGAAAGCACTATTATAGATGGCTGTAGTAATGGTCTCCCCACCATCTTTTGAATATCCAATCCATCTGCTTTCAGTCGAAGGTTCTGTTTCTGCGTAGCCATAATCTTTAAAATATGGTGCAATATCAAATGAAGGTATCATATAGCCAACATTTTCTATCGGGCCAACAACCATACCATGAGAATACCTACCTGAAATTTCAACCCATTGCTCTCCATCGCTCACATAGCAAGGTATTCCTTCTCCTCCTGAATAAGTGGCAACCGTCAAATCTGTAGGGACAATCGACGATTCCCTCTTGTCCTCCTCTCCAAAGGAACCCCCGAAATCAGAGAAGGAATCTGTCTTGAATGTGGTCGCTCCATTTTCATCCACATTGCTTGCATCTAATATTTCCGTGCCCTCCTCTGCGAAATGAACGATGTCAACAGGGGTGTCCATCGCCGAACCTTCTTTGTCAAAGAACTGAATCGTAATCGTAACAGTATCTTCCGGCTCGATTTCCTTCAGCCCGTTCTCTCCGTCACTGACATAGAACCCAATGCTCAGAAGTACGTCCATCGAGGCATTCTCGTTGCCGATCTGCTTTCTAAGCTCCTCTTCGCGCATTGCATACAGCTCCGGATCGCTCTCCGCCGTAATCTGCCTGGCAATCAGCTCAGCCTCCTCGGGAATGTTCGCGGACTCGCCGTATTCGGCCACGACCTTTACCTTGTCGTCCTCGTAGGTCTTGCGGAAGATGCCCTCTGCCGTCACTGTCTTCGTCAAGGTCACGACCCTGGCGTCCGGCCCGCTGCCCGCCTCATATACGATGACCTGGGGCTCGCCGCCTTCCTCTTCCGGATTCCACACCGTGAATGTCACAGTGCCTTCCGGCTCTATCTCCTTCCCGTCCACCAGGAACTTAAGCCTGTAGGACACTTCCTCCGTGACAGTCTCCTCGCCGGCCGCTTGCCGGGTGTCGGCAGCTTCCTCGCTGGCCGCCGCATCCTCATCGCCCGCAGGCTCCGCGTCCTCCGGCTGTCCCTGGGCCTCGGCGGGGTCTGCCACCTCGTCAACCACAGGCTCTATTCCGTCCTCCGCTCCTTCGCTTCCGGCTCCGTCCCCGGCTTCGCTTTCCACAGGGGCCTGTTCGCTGTCCGTGCCGTCGGTTCCCTGGGGCTCCTGCGCCTCCTCGGTCCCGTCCGCATCCCGGGCTTCATCCGTATCCTGGGCGTCCGCCGGTTCATCCCCTGTCTCTTCCGGAGCTTCCTGGGCGTCCCCTTCGGCCGTCCCATCGATGCGCTCCGCCACCAGCTGCGCTTCCTCCGGGATGTTCGCGGACTTGTCGTATTCCGCCACTACCCTGATCTCCGCATCCTCATATATCTTCTGGAACATCTGGGCCTCTGCGTCCGCATCGCTGCCCTCTTCCGCTTCGCCGCTCTCTGCCTCGGATTCCTCCGCGGCATCCTTCTCCTCCTCGGATTCCTCCGATGCTCCGCTTTCCCCGCCGGATTCTATGCTTTCCTCATTGGGCTCCTCGGGTTCGCCGGATTCTTCGGCCTCCTCGCTGGAGGCGTCAGGCTCTATGATTTCGAAGCAGTCGTCCGCATGCACATGCTCCAGCAGCTCGGTCTCCTCGCAGATGAGGTTCCCCTCCTCGTCATAGCAGCCGTCCCCATGGGTGTGCAGCTCCAGCTCTCCGCAGATGTAGACCTCCTCCACGGTGTAGCATTCGTCCGTATGGGCATGTGCGCCCTCTCCCTCCGCTATCTCGCAGTTCAGCTCCTCGCTCCAGGCATAGCATTCGTCCGTATGCACATGGGCCTCCTCGGTAAGCCCGCAGGTCAGCTCCTCGCTCCAGGCGTAGCATTCGTCCGTGTGCGCATGGGCCTCTTCCGTGAGCCCGCAGGTCAGCTCCTCGCTCCAGGCGTAGCATCCCTCGTTGTGCTCATGTCCCTCCTCGGTGCTGGCACAGGTCAGCTCGCCCTGCACCTTCGTGTAGCACTCCGGGCCATGCTGGTGCCCTGCCTCGGCCGCGCCGCAGATCAGGTCGCCCTGCACTTTCGTATAGCACTCCGGGCCGTGCTGATGCCCCGCCTCGTCCATGCCGCAGATCAGCTCGCCCTGTACCCTGGCGTAGCACGCTTCGTCGTGCTGATGTCCCTGGGATTCCTCCAGGGTGCAGGTCAGCGTCTCCTGCTCCTCCAGGCATGCTGCATCATGTACATGGGGCTCCCTCTCAGGCAATGCGCATACCAGCGCGCCGTCCTCCCCATAGCAGTCGTCATTGTGGATATGAATCACATAGTCCGCCTGTCCGCAGACGAGCTCCCCTTCGCTGTCCCGGCACTCTTCTGTATGCTCATGCACATCCAACCCGCAAACCAGCACCTTCTCCTTGCGGTTCAGTGCCTGGCCGCTCATGGTCAGCGCCGCCACCGTCCCGGCCGTGACCAGTACGGCCATGCACAGGAATGCCGTCAGCCAGAGCTTATATTTCTTCTTCTCCCGCAATATCCTTGCAGCCTGCTTCCTCAATGATTCCATCATGCCGTCTCCTTCCTTGTATCTAAATCCGTCCATCTGTCAGCCTTATGCAAAACGCCCTGCGCCCTCCGTGCCTGTACGTTACCTCATAATAAACATTACGTGGTACCGCACAGGCAGAAATATAAGATTTTGGTGGGAAAACCCATTTTTGCCGTAAATTTAGACGTATCTTTTGACTAATCATCTGTTATAGTGGATTTACAGACAGCAAAAGAACAGCCACACCCCATCCGGGTGGCTGTCAGGAAAGCTCTGAAAGGAAATTCTTTCGGAAATTCCCCCTCAGATATTGAAATATAGGGGCCGGAAGAGTATAATGAGGCAAGATAGAAGCATTTTCCGATGTTACCGCATAATGTTTATTATGCGGTATTTTGGTCTGGCAGCCCCAGCCCGTCCAGGCGCTGCTCCTGCATCTCGCAGCTTATGAGGGTGTAGATCCGGGTGGTGTTGATGTTGGAATGCCCCAGCAGGTCGGCCAGGTGGCAGATGTCTTTCTCTACATTATAATATGTCACCGCGAAGAGGTGCCGCAGGTTGTGGGGGAACACCTTGCCCGCCGCCACCCTGGCCTCCTTGCAGAGGGCCTTCATGGCGTGGAGGATGTTGCTGCGGTCCATGGGCCTGCCGCCGCGGGTCACGAAGACGCTGCCGGACTGGATCCCGCTGGACCTCGCATAGCGCTTCAGCTCCCGGCACAGCTCCATGGGCAGGATGACGGTGCGGGTCTTGCCCTTCAGGGACACCCGCGCCCGCCTGGTATGGAGGGCCTCCACGGTGATGAAGGGCAGCTCGCTGATGCGGATGCCGGTGGCGCAGATGGTCTGCATGACCAGGCACAGGCGCCGGTCCCCCCGCCTCTTCGCCGTCTCCACCAGGCGCACATATTCGTTCCTGGACAGCTCCAGCTCCCTGGAGCGGAAGACGGCCTTCTGGACCTTGAAGGTGCGCACCACGCAGTCGGCGCATTCCAGGAAGCGCAGGAAGCTGTTCACGGCGGCCAGCATGGAGTTGGCGCTGGCCACCGCGTAGTTTTCCGACAGGTGGCTCTTGTACCGGATGACCGCGTCCTTCGTGACAGGGGCGTCGCCCAGGAAAGCGGCGAATGCCTTCGCGTCCCGCAGGTATTTCTCGATGGTGGCCCTGCTCTTCTCCTCTTCCTTGAGTCTGCTCTCGAATCGCTCCATGATCGTCTTATCTGCTGTAAGTTCCATCTATGTACCTCCCTGGGCTTTTTGCGGAAAATATTTTCCATCGTACCATATCCGCCCTGGGTTTGTCATCCTTGTTTCAGGGATGGCGTCCGGGATTGCGGGAAAGGCATAAAAAGGAAGCCCCGGACTGGGGCGGTCCGCACAGTCCGGGGCTTCCTTTTCGGCATCTGTCCTTCAGCTTCCCTTCACGATCAGCAGCTTCTGTCCGGCCTTCAGCTCATCGCTGTCCAGCCCGTTCAGCTCCCGGAGGGTGTCTACAGGTACGTAGTATTTCTTCCCGATGTTCCACAGGTTGTCGCCCTCCTTCACCATGTAGACCACCATGCCCGGCAGGCTGCTCATCTTCCCGCTGTCCAGCTCCGACACGTTGACGGCGCTGATCAGCTCCACGGGGATGGTCTTGAACACTACGGTGGAGAAGCTGAGCACGGCCTTGACGTCCATCTCCTCCCCGTCCAGCATGGTCACCTGGAGCTGCTCCACCTCCGCGCGCACCTCTCCCATGTCCTCGGGCGCGATGTCCGGCACCTCCAGGGTATACTGGTAGGGGATGTTGGCCTGGGCGCTGCCGTAGGGCGCCTCGTCCTCCCCTGTGACGTACATCATCCGCACCTGCAGGGCCCCCTGGAGCAGGATGCCGTTCTCCACGGTGCTGCGCTGCTCCAGGGCCACGGACCCTTCGCTGTGGAGGAGCTGGAGCACCGTGCCGTCCGTGACATGGACATGGTCCGTGACCTTGGTCTTGCCGGTGACCCTGGACAGGAGCCTGCGCAGGTCCGCCCTGTGGGTCACGGTGCCGACCTCCTTGGTCACGCCGTAGAGGTCGGAGATGACCTCCAGCTTCTCCTCCTGGTAGATCCGGATGGCGATGTCCAGCACCAGCTCCAGGCCCACATTGCGCTCCTCCCCGTCCAGGTCCGGGCGCACGGCCAGCTCCTGCTGGCCCAGGCGGTAGCGGATGTCGGGCAGCATCCCCTCCCTGCAACCGTGGCATTCCAGCACGCCGCTGAAGGGGATGGCGGTCTCGAAGCTGCGGCAGGGATGGTCCTCCCCCTCGCCCTCATATAAGAGGAACAGGTGGATGTCCCCGGAGATGGCCAGCTTCTCCTCCATGACCTTGAACTCCATGTCCCCCAGGGAGATGTTGCTCCAGAGGATCTGGAAGATGTTGGGATAGTTGGAGGGCAGTGCCACCTCCTCCTTCAGGCGGAAGATGTCGTTCTTGGCGATGGCGATCTGGGCCAGCTCCAGGGGCATGCGGCGGTACTCCACCTTCTCGTCCCCGTGGACGGCGATGGGGGCCTCCTCGTCATAGAGCTCCTCCACCCTGGCCGTCAGGGTGATCAGGGACTGGATGCCCAGCTTGCGGGAGTTTATCATGTTCACGGAGAGGTCCTCCACCTCGCCGTCCACGGCCACCGTGTCCGAGGGCACCACGCCCTGCATGTTGATCCTCTCCTCAAAGGGCATCCTGCCCTCCAGCACCACCAGGCTGCTGCCCTCCTCCATGGTGTGGTAGAGCGTCACGAAGGAGAGCCTGCCCCGGACGGTGACGGAATCCGTCCCCGGCCTGATCTCGTCGATGACCAGCTCCCCCTTCTCCAGGTTCAGCGCGGCTACGTCCGGCTTGTTCTCCGGGATGTTCACATCGTCCTCCAGGGTGAACTGGGTGACGGCCTGGACCCTGATGCGGTCCATATGTATATTCCTCTTCAAAAGCTCCACGAAAAATACCTCCATATATACTCGTATAGGAATATATATGAAGGTATTCCGCAAGATATGCCTGGCTCTCCGGCCTATCCTGCCGTGCCGCTCATTCTCTTACAGCCCCTATCAGGTCCGTCACGCTCTCCACATGGTACTGCTCCATGTAGCGCTCTATGCCCTCCACCACTTCCACGCAGGTATAGGGGTTCACGAAGTTCATGGCGCCGACGCTGACGGCGGTGGCCCCTGCCAGCAGGAATTCGATGGCGTCCTCGGCATTGGCTATGCCGCCCATGCCGATGATGGGGATTTTTACCGCCTTGGCCGCCTGGTAGACCATGCGCACCGCCACGGGCTTGATGGCGGGGCCGCTCATGCCTCCGGTCTTGTTGGCCAGGGCGAAGGCGCGCTTGTGGATGTCTATCTTCATGCCCGTGATGGTGTTGATCAGGGAGAGGGCGTCCGCGCCTGCCGCCTCCGCCGCCCGGGCCATCTCGGCGATGTCGGTGACGTTGGGGCTGAGCTTCATGATGACGGGCTGCTTTGCGTGGCGCTTGACCTCTTTGGTGATCCCGAACAGGGCGTCCGCTTTCTGGCCGAAGGCGATCGCGCCCTCCTTGACGTTGGGGCAGGATACGTTAATCTCCAGCATGGCTACCGCGGGCTCCTCTGCCAGGTGCTCTACTACTTCTACGTAGTCTTCCGTGGTCTTGCCGCAGACGTTGACGATGATTGTGGTGTCATGCTGTTTCAGGAAGGGGATGTCCCGCTCCAGGAACACGTCGATGCCGGGGTTCTGGAGGCCGATGGCGTTGAGCATGCCGCCGTAGACTTCCGCCACCCTGGGGGTGGGGTTGCCGGGCCAGGGGACATTGGCCACGCCTTTGGTGACCACGGCTCCCAGGCGGCTCAAGTCCATGAATTCCGCGTATTCCATGCCGGAGCCGAAGGTTCCGGAGGCTGTCATCACCGGGTTCTTTAAGGTGACGCCTGCTATTGTTACCTGTGTGTTCATATTTATATTTCCACCTCCTTCGCTTCGAAGACGGGGCCGTCGGTGCAGATGCGGGCGTTGTGCACATGGGAGTGGTGGTCGATTTCTTTGGTCTTCACCACGCAGCCCAGGCAGGCCCCTACGCCGCAGGCCATGTGCTCCTCTAAGGAGAGGTAGGCCGGGATGTCCCGCTCTCCGGCATAGGCTTTGATGGCCCGCAGCATGGGCATGGGGCCGCAGGCGTAGATGATGTCCGCCTCCAGGCCGTTCTCCCGGACGGCGTCCATGACGTTGCCTTTGGTCCCGGCGCTGCCGTCCTCGGTGGCTATGTGGAGGGTGCCGTATTTCGCTAAGTCCTCTCCCAGGAAGAGGTTTGCGTCGCGGTAGCCTGCGATGATGTCCTTCCGGGCTTCCAGGCGCTTGGCCAGCTCCAGGATGGGGGGCACGCCGATGCCGCCGCCCATGAGGAAGGCCCTTTTGCCGCATCCCTGCTCCAGGGGGAAGCCGTTGCCCAGGTTGCCCAGCAGGGAGATGGCGTCGCCTTCCCGGTAGCCGGAGAATTCCCGGGTGCCCGCGCCTGCGATGCGGTAGACGATGCGCAGCGCGCCTCTTGCCGCATCGGTCTCGCAGATGCTGATGGGGCGGGGGAGGAGGGTGCTTTTGTCCTTTGGATAGATGCCCACAAACTGCCCGGGCCTTGCGTCCGCCGCAAGGGGGGTCTCTATCCACATGTCGTAGATGGCCAGTGCTATCTCCTGCTGGGAGAGCACTTTTGCTGTGTGTTTTTGTTTCATGAGTGGTTTCCTTTCTGAATCAGGGAGTCATACAGCATTTTATCTCCTGGATTTTCCTGTTTCCCATATTTTTTAGCATTCCAATACAGTTCATTCCCGGAAAGCTCTTTTTTCAGCCTCTCAAGCTCATCCTTCTTTTCTTCCAGCCGCCTTTCGGTCTCCTCCAGCTTCTCCAGCCTTTCCCTATATGCTTTGTTCTCCTGTTCCATAAGCTCTTCTTTCCTATGGAAGAAGAGTCTTGCGGCAAGCGCTCCGATCACAGCGCCTGCGATAAAGCTTCCCACGAAATATATCCAGTAGCTTGCCACCAGGGCCGGATCCAAATTCGTAAAATCGGGCATAGTCCTCCCTTCCGCTCCTTATGCCAAAAAGGATTCCACATACATGATCAACGCCTCTTTGCTGATCTCTCTATTGGTGAGACTGTATGTAAGCGTAGAGACCGCTGCTTCGTTAAAATATTTCTCATTCCCTTCATCCAGTCCCGTAATAAAGCTCATCAGCAGAAACGCGGCGTATAGCTCATTTACCGTATATCCGTTCTCGTTAAAAAAGGAAAACTCTTCATAAGCGTTTTCAAAGGATATGGGTTTGTATTTGATTAACCAGTAGCAAAAAAGGGCTGTTTCTTTTGCTTGCGACATAAGCATTGCATGATTGTGATTTGAATGAAAATACAGGTAGTAGTCTCTCCTTTGATCGACCCGCTCGACAATCCTATAGAGCATAGGATAATTGATTCTCATATCCACCGAATAGTTCTGGAACCACTTTCCGATCACTTCTTTGTATATTTCAAAATTCTCCTTGAATTTGTCGATGCACTCCACCAGGTATTCCGGCGATACCGGGTTGTACCGAAAATCATCGGGAGAAATGAACCGCTCCGGAATCATAGCTATCCCCCTCCTTTGCCTATTCTATTTTTTTATCAGCTTCTCCTTAAGCCGCTCTGCCCCCGTATTCGCAATGTCCATAAAATGGGAGCCGCTCACCCTGTTGTTCGGCGACTTTCTCTTATCCTGGTTCTCCAGGAATCTCCTGGCATTTTCGATGCTGTTCTCGTAGCTCATCTCTTTCGGCCTTACCATGTACCCTCCCTCCTGTTGCACCTCGCGGCGGTGCGCCCCTCGGACGCACCATCTGTCTGTGTGGCTATTTTACCATGTATCATGGCTCTTTACAATATAACATATGCAATTTCTCAGAAAAATCCCGTTATGGCACTATCCTCCCGGCGCAGATCGTCCGCGCCACCTTCCCCCGCAGCTTCCACCCCGTGAAGGGCGTGTTGGCGGACTTTGAGGCGTAGCTCTCGGGAATGAATTCGGCGGCGGTGTCTATCAGGATGATGTCCGCGGGGCCGCCTTCCGCCAGGTAGCCGGCGTCCAGGTGGTAGAGGTTCGCCGGGTTGGTGCTCATGAGCCGCAGGAGCCGGGCCATGGTCAGGTAACCGGCCTCCACCAGATAGGTGATGGCCAGGGGCAGGGCGGTCTCCAGGCCGATGATGCCGCTGGGCGCTTCGGTGACGGGCCTGGCCTTTTCCTGGGCCGTGTGGGGGGCATGGTCGGTGGCGATGATGTCGATGGTGCCGTCTGCCAGGCCGCGGATGATGGCAAGCCTGTCTTCTTCCTCCCGCAGGGGCGGGTTCATCTTCGCCAGGGTGCCGTACCGGATGGCCGCCTCCTCCGTCAGGGTGAAGTGGTGGGGCGTGGCCTCCGCGTGGATGTTGCTGCCCCGGGTGCGGGCGCGGCGCACCAGCTCCACGGATTCCCGTGTACTAATATGCTGTATATTGATATGCGCCCCCGTCTCCAGGGCAAGCTCCAGGTCGCGCTCCACCAGGCGTATCTCCGCCTCTCTGGGGGAGCCGCCTATCCCGAAATGGGCGCTGGCTTTTCCCCTGTTGATTCCGTTGTCGTCTATCAGCGCCGGATCCTCCTCGTGGAAGCTGATGGGCATGTCCAGGGCGGCGGCGCGCTCCATGGCCCGCCGCGCCAGCTCCCCGTCCAGGAGCGGGATCCCGTCGTCCGTGAAGCCCGCCGCGCCAAGCTTCGCCAGCTCCTCCATGGGGGTCAGCTCCTTTCCCTGCATCCCCAGGGTCACGTTGGCGCAGGAGAGCACATGGATGCCTGTCCCGCGCCCCTTCTCCAGCACATACGAAAGCGTCTCCCCATTGTCTATGGGGGGCTTTGTGTTGGCCATCATCACCACGGTGGTAAAGCCGCCCGCCGCCGCTGCCGCCGCCCCGGTGAGGATGTCCTCCTTCTGGGGGAAGCCGGGGTCGCGGAAATGGACATGGACGTCCACCAGGCCCGGGGCCACCAGCAGGCCCTCCGCATCGATCACCTGGCAGGGCTCCTCCGGTTCCGCCGGCCTCTCCAAACCTTTTCCGATCCGCAGGATCCTGTCCCCCGCCGTGAGGATGTCCAGCTTTCCTTCCCGGC
>CAMTBF010000066.1 GCA_947068385.1 uncultured Lachnospiraceae bacterium | reverse complement strand
AGGGAGAAGAACGTAGGCTGGCGCATCGACTACTTCGTCACCTCCGGGAGCCTGAAGGAGCGCCTTGCGGACGCGAAGATTCATCCGAACGTCTTCGGCTCCGACCACTGCCCGGTGGAGCTGGACCTGAAGGACTGATTCGAGAAAGGATGCCACATGAGCCTGCAATTCTACTTCGGCCCCTCCGGAGCCGGAAAAAGCCGTATGCTATATGAAGAGATCGCCCGCCGGGCCCTGCAGAACCCCAGGCAGAACTTCCTGATCATCGTGCCCGACCAGTTCACCATGCAGACACAGAAGGACCTGGTGCTCCTGAGCGACCGGGGCGGCATCCTGAACATAGACGTGCTCAGCTTCGGACGTCTGGGCCACCGCATCCTGGAGGAGGTGGGCGGCCAGGAGATTCCCGTGCTGGACGACACGGGCAAGAGCCTGGTGCTCCAGAAGGTGGCGGCCGGCCTGAAGGAGGAGCTGCCCACCCTGGGGAGCTTCCTCCACAGACAGGGCTATATCCATGAGGTGAAGAGCGCCATCTCCGAATTCATGCAGTACGGCATCGGAGCAGAGGATGTGGAGAAGCTGATCGCCTTCGCGGAAAAGAGGGGCGCCCTGGTGCAGAAGCTGAGAGATTTGCAGACGCTGTACAGGGGCTTCCTGGAATACATCCAGGGCAACTTCATCACCACGGAGGAGACCCTGGACGTGGTGCGCCGGGCCATGCCGAAGTCCAGGCTCCTGCCGGGAAGCGTGGTGGTGTTCGACGGCTTCACCGGCTTCACGCCCATCCAGACCCGGGTGATCTCCCAGCTGATGTGCCTGAGCGGAGAGGTGATCGTCTCCCTGGCCATGGGGGAGGGGGAGGATCCCTATGGGCCGGAGGGGGAGCAGAACCTGTTCCATCTGAGCAAAAAGACTGTGGCAGACCTGGGCAGGCAGGCGGAGGCGCTTTCCGTGGAGCGCAGGCAGGACGTATTGATCTTGCCTGTGCCCCAGGGGGAGGTTCCCCCGGCCCGGGCAGGAAAAGGGAGAGCTTCCGGGAAGACGGGCTGCCTTGTCAGGTACAATACCTTCCACCGCTTCCGGAAGGCCCCTGCCCTGCGGCATCTGGAAAAGCATATGTTCCGCTTCGGCCAAAGCCCCTATGAAGGGGAGGACGGGCGGGAGATCCAGCTCTTCGAGACCACGGATCCGAAGGAGGAGGTGCGCCAGACCGGCCTGGAGATCTGCCGCCTGATCCGGGAGGAGGGGATGGCCTTTCGGGACATTGCCGTCATCCTGGGGGACCTGCCGGGATACGCCCCGTATATAGAGACAGAATTTGCCCAGATGGACATCCCCTGCTACATCGACCGCACCAGGAAGATCACCCTGAACCCCATGATAGAATACATCAAGAGCGCCCTGGAGCTGTACCGGAAGGACTTCTCCTACGAGTCTGTCTTCCACTACCTGCGCAGCGGCCTGGCCGACCTGACCTGGGAGGAGGCGGACAGGCTGGAGAACTACTGCCTGGAGACCGGCGTCAAAGGATACAGCGCCTACAGCCGCCTCTTCACCCGCAAGACCCGGGAGATGAAGCGCATGGAGGAAGAGGCCCCCGGGGAAGGAGAGAATCCGGGGGAAGCTGCCCTGGCAGAGATGAACGACCTGCGCAGACGCCTGATGGAGCAGGTGGAGATGCTGCACCTGAAAGGAAAGGAGCCCGTGGAGACCTACGTGAACGGCCTCTATGACTTCCTGGTGCGCAACAGGGTGCAGCAGAAGCTCGCCGCGTACCAGAGCCGCTTCGAGGAGGCGGGGGAACCGGTGCGGGCCAGGGAGTATGCCCAGATCTACCGCCTGGTGATGGAGCTGCTGGATCAGATATACGCCCTGCTGGGAGAGGAAAACATCACCCTGAAGGAGTTCGCGGAGATTCTGGAGGCAGGCTTCGACGAGATCCAGGTGGGCACCATCCCCCAGAACGTGGACAGGGTGCTGGTGGGGGACATGGAGCGCACCAGGCTCCAGCAGGTGAAGACCCTGTTTTTCCTGGGGGTGAACGACGGAAACATCCCCAAGGGAGCCTCCAGGGGCGGCATCATATCCGACATGGACAGGGAGTTCCTGCGGGAATCCGACCTGGAGCTGGCCCCCAGCCCCAGGCAGCAGATGTACATCCAGCGGTTCTACCTCTACCTGAACATGACGAAGCCCTCCCGCCATCTCTACCTGTCCTGGTCCAAGGTGAACAGCGCCGGGAAGTCCATCCGACCCGCCTACCTGGTGGAGACGGTGCGGAAGCTGTTCCCCTGCCTGGAGGTGCAGTATCCCCAGCAGCGTGACGTCTTAGAGCAGATCGTCACCGGACAGGAGGGGGCGGGATACCTGGCCAGAGGGCTTCGGGAGTACGTGGAGGGGGCACTGCGGGAGCGGGAGGAGCAGGAGTTCTTCACCGTCTACCAGGCCTATGGGGAGGAGGGGCGCAGGGGCAGGCGCGACTTCCTGACAGAGGCGGCCTTCCGGCGGTACCGGGACACAGGGCTGTCCGCGGCGGTGGCCAGGGCCCTCTACGGCCTGCAGATCGAGACCAGCGTCACCCGCCTGGAGACCTATGCCGCCTGCGCCTACCGGCATTTCCTCCAGTACGGCCTGACCCTGCGGGAGCGGCAGGAATTCTCCTTCGAGGACGTGGACATGGGGAATGTGTACCATGCCGTTCTGGAGCAGTTCGCCGGGAAGCTGAAGGAAAAGGGCTATACCTGGTTCGATTTCCCCCGGGAATTCGCGGAGAGCGGCGTACAGGAGGCGCTGGAGCGCTACGCCGCCGACTATGGAAGCACCGTCCTTTACAGCAACGCCAGGAACGAATACGCCGTCACCAGGATGGGGCGCATCCTGACCCGGACGGTCCTGACCCTGCAGAAGCACCTGCGCCGGGGGAGCTTCCAGCCGGAATCCTTCGAGCTCTCCTTTCAGCACGCAGATAATCTGGAGAGCATCAATGTATCTCTGTCAGAGCAGGAGAAGCTGCGCCTGCGGGGCCGCATCGACCGGATTGACGTGGCGGAGGACGGGGAGCATGTCTATGTCAAGGTCATCGACTATAAATCCGGCCACAGGAGATTCGACCTGGCGGCGCTCTACTACGGCCTGCAGCTCCAGCTCGTGGTCTACATGAACGCGGCCCGGGAGGTGGAGGCCGGGCGGCACGGAGATAAGGAGATCGTGCCCGCGGCGCTGCTGTACTACCGCATCGACGACCCTGCCGTGGAGACTCCGGTGGAGTTGACCGAAGAGGAGATTGACGAGGAGATTGGAAAGCAGCTGCGCATGAACGGCGTGGTGAACGGCACCCCGGGCATCGTGGAGCTGCTGGACAGGGACATGGAAGCCAAGTCCGACATCATCCCCGTGGAGCGGAAGAAGGACGGCACGTTCTCCGCCCGTTCCTCCGTCTTAAGCGGCCAGGAGCTGCGCACCGTGTCCGACTACGTGAGCCGCAAGGTGGTGGAGATTGGCCGGGAGATCCTGGACGGGACCATCTCCCTGAACCCTTACGAAAAGGGCAGCGAGGAGGCCTGCACCTACTGCGCCTTCAAAAAGGTCTGCGGCTTCGAGCCCGCTATGCCCGGCTGCGAGAAGCGCAGACTGGAGGACCTGGGACGGGAGGAGGCGCTGCGGCGGATGGAGGAGGGGTAACTTGCGCAGAAAAAGAACCGCCCTGGCAGTATAGGGCGGTTCTGTAGGTACTTGGTCAATTTTTCGTCTGATGCTCAGGATGCCTGTGCATGTCTTCTTTATCTGTCTTCCTCTGGATCAGGCGGGCGATGGCTCCCGCTACTGCCAATCCTGCCGTCCCAATCAGGAGCATCCACATAAAAGGCAGGCGGCTTCTTTCGGGCTGCGGTTCGCCAGCGCCGGATCCATCGGCCGCGGAGTCGAACTCACCGGTCTTGGGAGAGCGGGATGCTATCTCCTGGGAGGCGTTCGCGGCAGCGGGAGCGGATTGGCCGCTGCCTCCGGAGGATGCCCCGCCGCCCTCTCCGCCTGTGACATCCTTGTTGACTACGATGACATAATCGGAGGCGTGTGTAAAGGTCAGCTTGGTGATGCCGTCTCCGTCTATCTGGTGGCCGGTGACGAATTCAAGCCTGCCGGCGGTCTCGTTATAATAGTAGAGGTTGGCGGCAAGTCCCGCATGGGCCGCTCCCACATGGATGGTAAGGACAGCGCTGTAGCCGAAATCGCCGCTGTGGGCCAGGCTGAGCTGTATCGCAGGACGGTCTCCGGCCACCTGCTCCACGATGTCCTGGGGAATGTGGGATGCCCCGACCTGAACGGATAAGTCCACATCGTTTACATGGTCTGCCGTCACGTCCTGTCCGTTCACGGCCCAGACGACTCCGCCTCCCATGTCGAAGGTGATGGTGACGTCCTGTCCCTTCACGCTGTCAAGCACATCGCCGGGTACGACGGACGCGCCGTTCATGCTTACGCTTATCTGCTCTCCGGCAGAAGCGTTCGCTGCCTCGTCCTTGATGGCCTCCCAGCCTTCCTTGCCGGATTCGCCGGAGATGGAGGGAACCATGGAGGGCGGCGCGGGGGTCGCGGTGGAATCCGGAGCCGTTGTGGGTGCGGGGGTCGCGGTGGGCCCAGGAGCCGTTGTGGGCGCGGGGGTCGCGGTGGGCCCGGGAGCCGTTGTGGGCGCGGGGGTCGCGGTGGGCCCAGGAGTCGTTGTGGGTGCCGGAGTCGCGGTGGGCCCAGGAGTCGTTGTGGGTGCCGGAGTCGCGGTGGGCTCTGGTGTCGCCGTAGGCTCCGGGGTCGCAGTCGGTTCCGGGCTGTACTCATAATGGATGGTCGCATTCGCCAGTGCTGCTGCAGTATCCCCCAGCTTTTGTATGCTGTTCCACTGGGCTTTTGTGCCGGTAAAGTAGATATCCTTCAGGGGGCAGGCTGAAAACGCCGCTGACCCTATTGAGGTCACGCTGTCCGGAACCAAGACGACGCTGACGCCGGAGGAGGCGAATGCCGACCCTCCGATGCTTTGTGCGCCCTGGGGGATTTCTACGCCTGCAAGCGTCAGACAGTTCTGGAACATGCCTTCGCTGATGCGGTCAATGCTTTGGGGCAGCGTCACTTTACTCAGGTAGTAACACTGCGTAAACAGATTGTCGCCCAGCTTTACCTGCTTGCTGCCGGGGGCAAATGTGGCTTCTGCCAGTTTCCCGCACTGCCAAAATGCCCCGGCGCCCACCTCGCTGATACTGGCTGGCAAAGCGATAGAGACGAGGCTTGAGCAGCTTTGGAATGCCCGTTCCCCGATTGTCTCCACGCCTTCTGAGATCGTCACCGAACTAAGGTTCGCACAGTTGTTGAAGGCATCATTGCCGATGGTCTTCACGCCGGAAGGGATATTCACGGAGATAAGCGAAGACTCGCGGAAAGCGTAATTGCCAATGGCCGTCACGCTGGAGGGAATCTCCACGCTGAGGATCCCGCATTTCCAAAAGGCGCAGGCCCCGATGCCGGTAACGCTTTCTTCGATGACCACTGTCCGGAGCTGGCTGCTGTAAGCGTACCAGGGCTGCTCTTCGGCACTGCTGAAATCCGGCATGGCGCCGCTGCCGGAGACGGTCAGCGTCCCGGCCTTTGTCAGGTTCCAGGTGAGGCCTCCGTCAAGGCTTCCGCCTGCAATCGAATCGTTGGCAGAGGGATCGTCGGGCGGGACATAGCCCTCCGGATAGCGGGTGATATAATGGCTGGTGGTGCGCATCACCTCTTCCTTGGAGATGGTCCGTCCCCAGTGGACTTTGCCTACGTGGTCTTCGATGCTGATGTTGCCTTCGGCCACCACCACGCCAGCATCATTCGCTTCCAGCACGATGACGGTATGGACATCATTGTTCACCCGCAGGATATCTCCGGCCTTTATGTCATCATAGGCAAATTCGCCTGCGGCGTACATCCTGTTGGGCAGATTGCCGAATGCCGCATCGCTGAGGATGAACGCAAACGCCACGCAGCCCACGGCCGAGATATGCACCCCATTGATCAGCCCGCCGTTCCAGCTGTAGCCGGAGCCCGAATATGGCTCATCGTTGGTCCATGTCGTCCCTTCCTTATACGCATCCTGATCCTTCAATGCGATCATGGCAGCATAGACTTCCGCCGGTGTAGGGATCGTGCCGTCCGCGGCCTGTAAGGACAGGGATCCTTCCGCGGAAGCCTCCTCCTGTGGCAGGAAATCCTCCCCCAGGGACGGAGAGAGGCTTTCTTGGGACAGGGTGTCCTTCTCCTGCGGTATGGAACCCTCTGCGGGCATGGAGCCGTCCTCCTGCGGCAGAGATCCCTCTGCGGGCAGGGAGGCTCCTTCCTGCGGCAAAGAACCCTCTATAGGCAAAGTGACTCCTTCCTGCAATATAGCATCCTCCTGGGGCAGAGAATCCTCCACAGGCAGAGGGGCTCCCTCCTGGTACAAAGAAATCTTCCCCTGTGGCAATGGAACTTCCTGCTGGGCGCTGGCCATCGACTGGGAAGGGAGAAGCAGGCACAGCGCCAAAGCGACTGACAGAACTCGTTGTTTCAATGTTAGAACCTCCTCGATTTTAGCTTTTTGGGCACTCCATAAAATATATCGGTATTCTCCTGGATTGTCAATACTCCAAAACCATTATCTGATGGCAGCAGACCTCCCCCGCCCGGCCCTGGTTCCGGGCCGGACGGGGGAGGCGCATTTTCCTATAAGATTTTCATGGGGAAAGCATCCGCCGGATCAGAGCATGCCGTCCTTCAGCACATGGTGGTCCCGCAGCACCTTTTCAATCACGGTGCCCTTGACGAAATGGAGCAGGGGCTTCTTCAGGGCGTTCAGGGGGCCGGGAAGCTCTATCTCCAGAGGGGACTTGCCGTCCATGAGCTTCACGCTGCTGTCCAGGAGCTCCCGGATGTCGTAGACGCTGCCCCAGACCTCGGGCACGCCCCTGTCCACGCCCAGCAGCCCGTAGACGGCCTCCATGGCGGTACGCACGGAGTACTCGGTGGTGAAGACGGTGTCCCTGGGTGTCTCCGCGAACTGCCCCAGGAAGGCAAAGTTGACACATCCGTCAGGAATCACGTCCGGGCGGTCCCCCTTCCTCCTGGGCATGAAGAAGGCGGTGATGTAGGGCATCATGGTGGGCACGCAGACGGCGCTGTGCTCCGCAAGCTCCGGGATGTCCTCCACGGGCACGCCCAGGTGGTAGAGCCATTCCTCGGTGATCTCCCTGCCGGTGCACTCCCGCATGGGCTTCTTCACGAAGTCCCCGGGCACGTCCGTGAACAGGCCGTAGACCCAGACGCAGACCTTGTCCTTATCCTGCTCTTTGAACTGCCCCTGCCTGTTGATGGTCCAGCTTAGGAGCCAGGAGGAGTCCTTGCAGCTGACGATGCCGCCGGTGACCACCCTGCCGCTCTTGGGGTCGCGCTTGCAGATGTCGGTGATGTAGGGCAGTATCCTGTCGTCCAAGGTGGTGACGGTGGCGGATTCCCAGTTGGTCTTGCTCACATCGGAGCAGAACTTCTCCGGATGGCCAAAGGCGGGATCCTGCCTGGCGATGTTGCGCCACAGGCTCCAGCAGCCGCTGGTGCGCACCTCCGCGTCCCCGTTGGGCGCGTGGTCCTGGTCTCCGTAGATGGTGCCCTCGGTGCAGCTTCCGTTGGTGACGAAGACAAGGTCGTTTTCCGTGAGCATGATGCCCTGCTCCACGCCGCCTACCTTGCATTCGATGGCTTTGGCCACCTTTTTCCCGTCCTTTTTCTCAAATATCACATTGGTGACTTCGGTGCCGAACCGGAAGTCCACGCCCGCGTCCTCCAGGTACTTCTGCATGGGGAGGATCAGGGACTCGTACTGGTTGTACTTGGTGAACTTCAGGGCGCTGAAGTCCGGCAGGCCCGCGATATGGTGGATGAAGCGCTGGAAATACAGCTTCATCTCCAGGGCGCTGTGCCAGTTCTCGAAGGCGAACATGGTTCTCCAGTACAGCCAGAAGGTGGAGCCGAAGACTTCCTCGTCGAACACGTCCTCGATGGTCTTGTCGTACAGGTCTTCGTCCTTGGTCATGAAGAGCTTCATGATCTCCATTGCGCCCTTTTGGCTCAAGTTGAACTTGCCGTCGGTGTGGGCGTCCTTGCCGCGGTTTTCGGTGGCCCGGCAGAGGGAGTAGTTGGGGTCTTCCTTGTTCAGCCAGTAGTATTCGTCCAGCACGGACACGCCCGGGGTCTCCAGGGAGGGGATGCTGCGGAACAGGTCCCAGAGGCATTCGAAATGGTCCTCCATCTCCCTGCCGCCCCGCATGACGTAGCCCCTGGTGGGGTCGAAGATGCCGTCGCAGGCGCCGCCCGCGATGTCCATGGCCTCCAGGATGTGGATATGGTCTCCCGGCATCTGGCCGTCCCGAACCAGGAAGCAGGCCGCCGCCAGGGAGGCCAGGCCGCTGCCCACGATGTAGGCGCTCTTCTCCTCCACGCCCTGGGGCTTCCTGGGCCTTGCGAAGGCTTCGTAGTTGCCGTTGGTGTAGTAGATTCCCTTGCTGTTCTTTTCGTGCTTGCCCAGCTCCGTGTTGCGGTAATCTTTCAGGCCTGCGCCGGGGACTGTCTTCCTCTGGGCGGACATTTGTCCTGTCTTATGCTTCTTTGCCGCTATGGCGACGGCACCTGCGCCTGCCGCGATTGCTGCTGTGATTGCGAGTTTTTTGTTCTTTGCCATTATGTGGTACCATCCTTTCTGATATTGCTCTGTGTGCTGTTCCTTATGATGGTATCTTAAAGCATTTTTATGCGCTTTCCAATTTACAAAACGGCCCGGATGATAAAAAACTTATCACTGGGGCTGTTTTGATAAAATCAGGGAGGTCATTTTCCTGAAGATTTGAAATTATGTACAGAATTGTCTATGCTGCCGTGCATCAGGACGCAGACCCGGCGGGTGATTTCCTGATAGTCCGCTCTCATCCCCTCCGCGATCCAGTCCAGCATGACGCCTACGAAGCCGTATTTGTAGAATTCCGCGATAAAGGCCTTGTCCTCCTCCGCCAGGACTGTGCCTACGGATTTCTCCTCCACCACATCGGCGATCAAGCCATAGGTGAGCTTGTAAAGGTAGCTCTCGATCTTGTCCCTGCTGACGGCGCGGTAGACGTTCAGGATGAAGGGCTTGTTCTCCAGCACCGCCTCGAAAATCTGCTCCAGCCCCTCCTGCCAGGTCTCGTAGGTCTTCTTGCCCTGGAGGGCCCGCCTGCCGTCCTCCACGCAGACCCACTCCACCAGGTCGTAGATGTCCCGGAAGTGGTAGTAGAAGGACATGCGGCTGATGCCGCAGTCGGCGGTCAGGTCGTTGATGGTGATCTTGTCCAGGGGCTTGCGCAGCAGGAGCTTCTTTAGGGAGGATTCTAGAGCTAACTTGGTATTGGGCATGGTTCCGGTTCCTTTCGGTGCTTAAAAACAATAGCATCCCCCATCCGGCCCTGATTCCCGCGAGCTATGAGCCAAAGTCCAAAGAACCTTGGCGGATGCCGCGAGGGTCAAGCCCCCCTGCTGCTTGCAGAGGGGGTGCTGACTCAGGGCGGATGGGGGCGGTATTTTTGGTTCAGGCTTACCCTCTGTTCTCCTGGGCCACCAGCTGGTCCGCGCCGTACATCTTGCGCAGCTTTGGCTTCTCAATCTTGCCCGTGGCGTTCCTGGGAATCTCGTGGAAGATGATCTCCTTGGGGCGCTTGTACCTGGGCAGCTCCTTGCAGAACTCGTCTATCTCCACCTCGGTGCAGTCCATTCCATCCTTGATCTCGATGATGGCCGCGGTCTTCTCGCCCAGCCGCCTGTCGGGCAGACCGATGACGGCCACGTCTTTAATCTTGTCATGCCGCCTCAAAAAATCCTCAATCTGCACAGGGTAGATGTTCTCGCCGCCGCTGACGATCACGTCTTTCTTGCGGTCCACCAGGAAATAGAAGCCGTCCTCGTCCTGCATGGCCATGTCCCCGGTGCAGAGCCACCCATCCTTTAAGGCCTCGGCGGTGGCTTTCTCGTCCCGGTAGTAGCAGGTCATGAGCCCCGGCCCCTTGACGCAGAGCTCGCCCACGTCGCCCCTGGCCACTTCGTTTCCGTCCTCGCCCACGATCTTGCATTCCCAGCGGTAGCCCGGCACGCCGATGGCCCCCACCTTGTGGATGTTCTCCATGCCCAGATGGACGCAGCCCGGGCCTGTGGACTCGGAGAGGCCGTAGTTGGTGTCGTAGGCATGGTTCGGGAAATATTCTTTCCAGCGCTTGATCAGGGAGGGCGGCACGGGCTGGGCACCGATGTGCATCAGCCGCCACTGGGACAGCTCATAATCCTCCAGGTGCAAAAGTCCTGCGTCCAGCGCGTCCAGGATGTCCTGGGCCCAGGGCACCAAGAGCCATACGATGGTGCAGCGCTCCTTGGAGATGGTGGACAGGATGGTCTCCGGCCTGGTGCCCTTTAGGAGCACGGCTTTGCTGCCCGCCACCAGGCTGCCCATCCAGTGGAACTTCGCGCCGGTGTGGTACAGGGGCGGGATGCACAGGAAGGTGTCCTCCCTGCCTGTGGCGTGGTGCTTCTGCTCCATCTCCGCGGCCTGGGTCAGGCTCTGGTGCTTATGTAGGATGGCCTTGGGGAAGCCCGTGGTTCCCGAGGAGAAATAGATGGCGCCGAAATCCTCGTCGGTAAGCGGCACGTCCGGGGTCTGGCTGGAGCAGTCCGCCACCAGCTCGTGGTAGCTCTCTGCGAAGGTGGGGCAGTTGTCCCCCACGTAGATCAATAGCCTCCCCTTGGAGAGCCGCTCCGCGTTGGCCTCGATGCGCCCGATGAAGGCGGGGCCGAAGACAATCATGTCTACCTCCGCCAGCTCCGCGCAGTACAGGATCTCCCCGGCGTCATAGCGGAAGTTGAAGGGCACGGCGATGGCACCGCTTTTGAGCACGCCGAAGTAGATGGGGAGCCATTCCAGGCAGTTGTACATCAATATGGCCACCTTGTCCCCTTTCTTGATGCCCCGGCCGATGAGCATGTTGGCGAAGCGGTTGGCCTTTTCGTTGAACACGCTCCAGGTGATCTCCCGGCGGTAGGGCTCGAAGCGGTCGGGCTGGATCAGCTCGTATTCTTTCCAGGTGGTCCTGCGGGTGTCCTTTTCCTCCGGGTTCAGCTCCACCAATGCGATTTCGTTCGGGTATTCTCTCGCGTTCCTTTCCAGGAATTCCATGACTGGCATCTCTTTTTTCCTCCTGTCCGCTACAGTGGGAGGCATCCTGCGCGTCCCATTGTTCTTTGTTTCATCTCCATCACGTTTTCGATTTAAAGCAGTAAAGTATCATATGATAGTTACGGTATCATATCTGCCTGGAAAAGTCAAGTATGCTCAGCATGGTCAGCATGGTGAAGGCTCTTTCTATATACCA
>CAMTBF010000065.1 GCA_947068385.1 uncultured Lachnospiraceae bacterium | reverse complement strand
AAGCTACAATCTGGGCTGCGAGCAGCAGAACCTCCTGGTGTCCTACTATTGGCTCCTGGAGGCGCTGCGGTTCCAGAGTCCCGAGTATGTCTTTCTGGACGTATTCATGCTATTCCCCTATAATGAAGACGAAATATTGAATACCTCTGAGGAATCCATGAGAAAGTCCGTGGATATCATGAAATGGTCCCATGTGAAGCTCAAGGCCGTCTATGACATCTGCAGGTTCGACACCTCACAGGAGCTGTCCTCCTATCTGTTCCCCAGCGGCCGCTTCCACACCAGGTGGAAGGAATTTCAGGAGAACGACTTCACCCTGCGCGCCATGGCAGCCCAGGAGACGCTGATGGGCTTCCGCCCGCTTGACTTCAACGTGGACGCCACCGGCTATCAGCCCTTTGGGCAGACTTCCCACGGGGAGGCCGCATGCGCGGAAATGGTCCCGGCCATGCTGGTATACCTGGATAAGATCGCGGAGCTCTGCCGGGAGAAAGGCATTCAACTCGTGCTGGTCAAGACCCCCACGATGTTCTACAGCCAGGAAGCATACAATACGGTGTGCCTGTATGCCCTAGAGCATGGGCTGCAGTATCTGGATTTCAACGAGGAGACCCTCTATGCCGCCGCAGGACTGGATTTTTCCATAGATAGCTGCGACACGGATCATGTCAGCGCCGCCGGCGCCCTGAAGATAAGCGATTACCTGGGCGCCTGGCTGGCTGCCAGGGGCATCGCCGGCACGCAGGATGCGCAGTGGGAAAAGAGGGCCCTTTATGATGAGCACTGCCAAAAGGATGAGAACCTGAAAAAGATAACCGATTACGACCAGTATATGCAGGCCATACAGGATGACGCGTATGCCGTGTTCATGGTGATGCCCGGAATGCCGCTGCACTATTATACCGTGATCGACGGCGGAAGGATCCTGAAGGAGAGGTCTGACCCGGAACCGCTGGAGGGCCAGGGGACCGTGCGGAACGGGCTGACCTCCTATCGCATTGACAGCGACGCCGTCTCCATAGACGGAGCCGTCTACCCCTTCATCCCGGATGGCCTGAACATCATCGTGTACTGTCACGAAAAGCGCCGGGTGATCGACAAGGTCTTTTTCGGCATAAATGATGAACCTGTCGAATGCATCAGGTAGCCAGCCAAATCTCCTCGTCCGCCAGCGCAAGCATCCTCTCGTCATGGGAGATGAAGAGCAGGGTGCCCCTGTAATCCCGGATGAATCCCTCCAGCCAGGAGAGGGCCTTCTCGTCCAGGTTGTTTCCCGGTTCGTCCATGAGCAGGATGTCCGCCTTCCGCAGCAGGGCCCTGGCGATGGAGATCCTCTGGCGCTCCCCGCCGGACAGCGCCTCCTGGTCGTCTGAGACCTCCCTCTGGGCCAGCTCCTCCAGCCCCACCCTGCGGATGGCCTCCCACACCTCTTCCTCCCCGGCGTCCAGCCTGCCCAGCCGGACATTTTCCCATACGGTGCCCTGGAACAGATAGGGCGACTGCTCCACATAGGCGCACTTTTCCCGCCAGCTCTCCATGGAGATCTCCCGCAGCTCCATCCCGTTGACCCGTATCTCCCCCCGGTATCCGGGATATAGCCCGCACAGGAGCTTGAGCAAGGTGGACTTCCCGCTGCCGTTCCTGCCGCAGACCGCCGTCCTGGCCCCTATCCTCACCTCCTGCCGCAGATCCGCGAATACCTCCTCTTCCCCGTAGGCGAACCCTGTGCCCTTGAGGATAAGGCTCTCCACCCGCTGAATTCGGACTCCTCCCACATGCTCCGCGTCCGTATAGAACAGGGAGATCCGCTTCACCAGGTTCCTGCACAGCGGCACGTTCTTTATGATGTTCACCACATAATCCATAGCCGCATTGAAGATGTAATAATAGCCGCTCATGGCCACGATCGCCCCCACGGACAGGCCGCCCAGGGATACGGCCACAGCGCCGCTGACCAAAAGGAGCAGGAGGCACACCGTGTCCATCTGCGCCGTGACCTGGTCCACCCGGGTCTCACAGGCCGCCTTCGGGGCGTAGACCCGCTCCCGGTAATCCCGCATGGCCCTCTCCAGCCTTTTCAGGAACCCGCCCTGGAGCCCGTACAGGCAGACCTGCACCGGCTTCCCCACCATCTCGCTCTCCAGCCCCCGTATCGCCGACTTGCACTCCCGCTCCTGCAGGTCGTATCTCTCCAGGGCCTTCCGCATGGCGAGGGGCAGGAACAGCTTGATGAGGCAGACCCCGAAGACCACCGCGGCAAACCACCCCAGGCTCCGGACGGACCAGTACAGGAGATAAGCCGCCACGAAGGGCAGAGAGATCCCCCACATCATCAGGTTCACCCAGGTGATCCCAAGCTGTATCTGGTCGTCCTCCAGCCGGTACTGGGCCTCGCTCCCCCGGATGCTCCCGGCCGCCTGGAAGGTCTTTCCCAGGAACCGCTCCAGAATCAGGCAGCCATGCCCCAGGGAGGCCTTGAACATGGTCACCTCCCCCAGCACGGAGAACAGCAGCGGCAGGACGATCGACAGCCCTACGCTCACCAATATCCTCCGCAGATCCGCGATTCCCTCCGCCATGCTGCCTCCCAGCGCGAAATCCGCGAACCTCCCCAGGACAGTGGCGGAATACGTGTGCAGCACCTGCCCCGCCACCAGCTCGGCCGCGTAGAACAGCACCGGAACCCAGTACATCACCAGGCAGTCCCGGCATATCTTCCCATAGATTTTCCTATTCCCCATATAACCGTCCCTCCCGCAGCCGAAAACGTGCGCCCTCCAGTCCGTCGAACAATTCGTCATGGGTGACGATCAGCGCCCCGCCCCGGCGCTCCCGCAGCAGCTCCAGGAGGGCGGCCTTCCCGGCCCCGTCCAGATGGTTGGTGGGCTCGTCCAGGAGCAGGAGCCTGGGCTCCAGGGCAAAGGCCAGGGCAAGGAAAGCCTTCTTCCGCTCCCCCTGGGACATCTGGCTCATCCTCTTCTCCCGCAGCAAAGCGGCGTCCGCCCCCAGCCTTTCCGCGTTCCGGCGCAGACGCTCCCTGTCCAGTCCCAGGCCCTGCCCGGCCAGGCTCTCCTCCACGCTGCCGTACATCTCCTCCGGGGTCATTTCAAAGGCGGGGTCCTCCTGCAGCAAATAGAAGAACCGGGCCGGAAAGCATCCCTTTCCCAGCTCCTCCGGATGCCTGTCCCCGATCAGGACAGTCCCCTCCCCGGCCTCCTCCATGCCTGCCAATAGACGGAATACCGTAGATTTCCCAATCCCGTTGGGGCCTCTTATGATGTTGACCTTCTCCATGTCCAGTTCCGCCAGGGGAATCGCCAGCAGGGACTCCTCGTAGGCAAAATGAAGGTTCTCCAGCCGGATAATGCTCCCCTCCCATGTCCCCTGGGGGCTATCCGTCTCCCTGTACCAGTTCAGGAGGCGCTCCTGGGCCTGATCCGCCATGGCGAACCTGGGCAGGGTCTCGAAGGCCTTTTTCACGGCGGCGTAGATGCCTGTGGAGAGGGCTATCGCCTGCACGCCGGTCTCCACAGTGAGGTACCCGCCCAGCAGGAGCAGGCCGATGATGCAGTACGTGCCATATTTCAGGATATTGTCCAGCAGGGAATACATGCCCGACTCAGAGCGGTTGGCAAAGACGGACTCGTTGCCGATCACCCAGTACCGCCGGTAGATCTCCTTAAGCTTTCCCAGCCACCAGTCCCTCAGCCCGTACAGCTTGATCAACAGGAAGCCCTGAAAGGCCGTGATCACAAAATTGGTGATCTCCCCTTCTATCCTGCGGCATTTGTCATAGTTCACCTGCAGATACTTCCTCACTACCAGAGGAGGGACCACCTGCAGAAGGGAAATCCCCAGGATGATCGCCCCTGCCGGCGGGCTCAGCCACAGGAGATATCCCCCGAAGAGCAGGGTCTGTGCCACCGCCGCGGTCATGGCCGGCCGGTCCGTCATCAGCCGCTCCGTGACCGTGGCAAGGTCATTGCTGAAGTTCTCCAGGTTGCCGCCCAGGCTGGAGCGGTGCAGGAGATGCAGCGGGTTCGCGTAGAACTGCCCGTACAGCTTCAGCCTGCAGCGCTGCCCGGCCTCCAGCATCCGCTGTTTCAGCAAAGTCTGGAGCCTGATTCCAAGCAGCAGGAAGGCCGTCAGCAATGACAGCAGCGCCGCCGCGGAGACTGCCACCGCCCTTACCTCCCCCGCCACCGCCCTGGCCACCACCTGGGCGATGAGGATGGGCATGAGGATGCCGTAGGGGATATGGATCAGGTTCACCCACAGGGAGAACCGCTCCACTCCCCGCAGCTCCTCCTGGTAAATGTATGTTTTCCTCTTCTCTGCGCTCATGCTCCGCCTCTGTCTCCCGCCTGCGCCCTACAGGGCCTTTTTTTCTATTGTAATCACTTTCCCTTCCTGGTTCAATAGCACAAACGGTTCGGTAGCGTTTGCTAGAAAATCCCGGCAAAAAAAGAAAGAGCTGTGCTGCTCTCTCTTTTTATGGTCTGTATTACGTCTTTATTTTATCTGTTTTACATATTTTGATAAATAATCCTGCGGATCGTATGCTCCGAGAGATAATACTTCGCGGCCAGGCATTCCACCGTGGCACCATTGCCGTATTCCTGCATGATCTCCAGGTTGCGCTGCCTGAGCTTCTCTCTGCAGCCGGACAGCTCCCCCCAGCACCGGCGCTGCTCTTCCTTAGCGGGGATATAGAGATATCCGCCCTGGATGTAGCGCTGGAGCTCCTCTACCAGCTCCTGGGGGAGAAGCGTCTTTGCGTTTATATATTTCATTGCGGGCTCCCTTCTTGACAGTGTCTTCAAGCGTCAAGCCAGCAATCAATAGCGACTGGTTGCCTTTTTAAGAATGTGCCCTTGGCAACTTTGTACGCCATGCAGCCGTCACTATCTACTGGCTCTGCATGGGCCCGCAGGTTCTAAACCTCGGATGCGCATAGAGTTCCCCCCTCTCTTTTAAAAATATGGCTGTTGCCATTATCTCATACTTTTCCCGAAAAGGGAAGGGGGAAACTTTTATCTGGAACGAATCTCCTGCCGCATGAACGACACATAGGAGATGGCGAACACCACCAGCATCAGCGCCGCCAGCCCGGTGAGATGGGGCCATACCAGAAGCAGGCTCTGGCCCAGGGTCAGGTTGCTGGAGATGGCTCCGCTGAGCTGTGCGATGGTCACCGCGTTGATCGCCCTCACCCCCGGGTTCAGCACGGTGCTGGCCGCCTCCGCGAACAGGTAATAGGGCGAGATCCGGTTCAGGTTCAGCTCGCAGGAATAGTTCTTCATCTCGTTCATCATGGCCTGCATCTCATTCCCATTTACAGGGTACAGGGCATCCGCGATGATCCCAGCCAGGAGGCTGACAAAGATGGCGCAGAACAGCCACACCGCGATACAGGCCAGGGCCGAGGTGGCCGCATGCCTGCAAATCGTGGAGAACAGGATAGCCGCCGCCAGCCAAAAGCCGATGTATATGACGCAAAAGCATAGATAAATGAACAGCCTTGCGACTTCCTCCCCGGAGGGAATCAGCCCTGTGGCGATCAGTCCCACGGAGCCGATCAGCAGCCCCGAGGCGAACACCATCACGGCACTGATGAAGAGCCCTGCCAGGAACTTGCTGATGATGATCTGGTCCCGGTACAGGGGCTGGCTCACCAGGCGGTTCAGCGTCCCTTCCGTCCGCTCGCTGTTGATGGCGTCGAAGCCCATGAAGATGCCGATGAAGGGGCCCATCAGCGCCATCAGGGAATTGTAGGAGGGGATGGAGTTGGCGCTGACCGTGAACAGCTTTAGGAACAGGAAGTCCGTGGCCGTGTTCCCGCCCTCTATGGCCTCCGCCAGCCCCGACACCGCCGCGTAGAAGCCGGACACGGTGATCAGCGCGGTCAGCACCACGAACAGGATCATCCGCCTGCTGTTTATGAATTCCGCCGTCTCCTTCTGGAACAGCACCTTCCGTACATGGTAGCGGCGGTTCCCCTCTGACTGCACCCGGCTTCCGGTGCCTTCCCCTCCAGCGTCCTCCCTTCGGGAGCCGCCCTCTCGGGCCAGCTCCTTTACCCGGGAATCCGCAGGGGCTTTTATTGTCTGCATGCTTGCTTTACCCAACCTGCTCACCTGCCTTCTCAAAATATTTCCGATAAATCTCGTCCAAATCGCTGCCCGCCTGCCGCAGGTGCATGATGGTGTAGCCCTCCTCGGTCAGCTTCTTAGACAACGCCCTGCGCAGGTCGAAGGAGGAATGGATGACATACACGTCGCTGTTCCTCTCGATGTCCAGGACGCCCTTCATCTCCTTCAGAATCCTCTGCAGGCTCACATTGTCCGGATATACAGACAGCTCCAGGGTGCCCGTGCCGTCCCTTCCGATCTGCTGCCCCAGCTCCTCCAAGGTGCCGCAAGCCACCATCCTGCCCTTTACGAAGATGCCCATGCGGTCGCAGACCCGCTGCACCTGGTAGAGCTGGTGGGAGGAGAGGAGGATCGTCCTGCCGTCCCGCTCCGCCAGGTCCCGGATCAGCCACATCAGCTCCCTGACGCCCTCCGGGTCTATCCCCAGAGTAGGCTCGTCCATGATGATGATGTCCGGATCCTTCATCAGCACGTCCGCGATTCCCAGGCGCTGGCGCATGCCTCTGGAATACGTTCCTGTCTTCTTATCCGCGGCCTGGGTCATGCCCACCCGCTCCAAAAGCCGGTCGATGCGCTCCTCCAGCTCCTTGCCCTCCAGGCCGTTGACGCGCCCCATGAAGCGCAGGTTCTCCCGGCCCGTCATGGTGCCGTAGAAGCCCACGTTGTCCGGCAGATACCCCACCGCCTTCTTCACCTCCAGGGCGTTGCGGGCGCAGTCCAGGCCGTGGATCGTGGCCTTGCCCGCGTCCGGCTCCGTGAGCCCCAGGAGCATCAGGGTGGTGGTGGTCTTGCCCGCGCCGTTTGGCCCCAGCAGGCCGAACACCTCGCCCTTTCGGATCTCCAGGTTCAGATGGTCAACGGCGGTGAGCTCGCCGTAGATTTTAGTGAGGTCCTCTGTACGGATGACTATATTGGATTCCATACCCTACCTCCTGCCGTATTTCTTCATGATGCCGTACAGGCCCGCCGACACGGCGATGATGATGACCAGGGCGAAGATGCCCCAGCCGGTCTGGGTCTTCACGGTGATGCGGAAGCTGGCCTGGGCGGACTGGTTGTCGCAGGAGGCGCTCATGATGGTGGCATAGTCCCCGGTCAGGGAATCCTTACCCGGCACCACATGGGCCACTACCTCCTTGGAAGCCCCGGGCTCCAGCGCGTCGATCACGCTGCTGTCAAAGCTCACCTCCCACCCGGCAGGCGCGGAGGACGTGAGGGAGATGTTCTCCAGGGCGATGTTGCCGGTGTTGGTGAGCTTCAGGGTCACGTTGGACTCTTTATTCGCGAAAGCGTCAAAGGACAGACGGCCGTCCGTGGTGGACAGCTCCAGCCCATAGGTGCCCAGGATCTTCACGTTCAGCGCCGTGGACAGCTGCTCCTTGGCGGAGGTGGCAGCGCACTCCACCGTATAGTCCCCCGCCTCTACCTTCTCCGGCGGGGTCACGGTGATGGTCACGCTGGCGCTGCTGCCGGACTCCACCTCCAGGCTGGAGACCTGGGTGGAATTGCTGCTGAAGGCCACCGTCCAGCCCGCGGGAGCGTTGGAGGAGAAATTGTAGTTCTGGGTGTTCAGGGTGTTGTTGGCGATGGTGGTGGAATAGGAGAACGTGGTCCCGGAGACGCCCTCCTGATCCGGATACTCCACATGGAAATTGCTCTCCCCGGACTCCAGGCCGCTGACCGTGAGGGTGAGGATCAGGTCGTCCTCAAAGCCTGCCTCCGATGCCGCGTGGAGCACGATCTCATAGGTTCCGTCCGCCACGTCGGAGGGGACCGTGGTCTGGAAGGTGGCGATGGTGTCCGCCCCGTCCCCGCTGGCATGTACCTTGGTCACCTCGTAGCTGCCGCTCTTGAAGAACCCGGTGAAGCCCTCCGGCATGGAAGCCACGGACAGGGCCACGTCCGAGCCCGCCGCGTTGCTCCCGGCCAGGTGCAGGTTGAAGCTTAAGGCATCCCCCGCGGTGACATGGATGCCGGGACTGTCCGTATAGAAGTCAAAGCCCTCCGCCGCATGCACGGGCAGCGCCGCCAGGCACAGATACAGCACCGCCGCCATAGCCGCCACCAGGGCCGTCACAGAAGTCTGTGGTTTTGAAAGAATCCTTTGTCTCATGGTAGAACAACCTCCTTGATTTGTATTGATATGGAAAAATATATCAGGGAGGCGTGAAAACTTTATGGGGATTCGGTGAAAAAAATGTGTTTGATGTTTGAAAAAAGTGTGAAACGCCGGAATCAGGGGTAGGCTGCAAGCATGTCCGCCTTCAGCCCCTGCCACAGCCCAAGCGCCTCCTGGGAGGCCGGAAAGAACTCATTGTCCTTCACGCCGGAATAGGGCACATAGGTATGCTCCTCCCCCACAGGCAGGATGACATGGGGGAAATCCTCATAGGCAAAAACAGGGGCGATGAACCCGTCCTGGCACAGCGCGATGGCCGGAAGGTCATCTGACAGATCCTCCAGGAGCCCCTCGCCAAACACCAGATACTCCGTCCCCGTCCGCATGATATTCACAAAATTGCGTTCTAATGAATCCGGTTCCCCATACAATGAAACCGTCCAGAATTCCGAGCAGACATAGACCTCCTGCCCCTCTGTCAGCCCCTCCCCGGCATACACCGTCAAGACCTTCGCCTTCTGGCGGCCTGCGCCGAACAGAGGCTCGTACCCTCCCGTTATCTCCACCTTCGCGATGACGGGGGATTCCGGCAGGGATCTCCGCATCTCCTCGCAGGCGCATGCGGTGAGCTCTTCCCCCAGTTCCGCCACCTGGAGCCGCTCCTGATACCCTTCCTCCGCCGTGACATCCGTGTAGGTGCCCCGTCTCCCTATGCCGAAAGCGGCAGCCCCGCCGATCGCGATTACCGTTAAAGCAAGCAGAATCCTCTTCATCCTCCCACCTCCGCCTCGCTGACATATCCCTTCTCTATCCTGAGCACATAGTCCGAGAGCACGCGGATGTCCTCCTTATTGTGGCTGGCGAGCAAAACCAATGCCCCCCTGTCCCGCTCCTCCAGGACAATCCGCCGTATGTCCTCCACCCCCGTCTCGTCCAGGGCATTGGTGGGCTCGTCCAGCATGATCACATCCGGCGTCTCCATGATCGCCTGGGCAATGGCCAGCCGCTGCTTCATGCCCAGGGAATATTTCCCATAGGCCCTCCTGTCATCCGGATCCAGTCCCACCCGGCAGATGGCCTCCCGGATTTCCCCCGCGCCGATCCGGCGGGTGAGCCTGGCCAGGTATTTCAGGTTCTCCAGGCCGGTCAAGTCGGGGTACAGGCCTGCGTTCTCAAGGACGATCCCCAGGCTGGGCAGGACGCTGAAATCCCTGTGGAGCACCTGTCCGTCCAGGGATATGGTTCCAGAGTCCAGGCGGATCAGGCCGGACAGGGCCCGGAAGAGCATGGTCTTTCCCGAGCCGTTCCTGCCGATGAAGCCATAGACGGTCCCCCCGTACAGCTCCAGGTTCACATCGCACAGAATCCGCCGTCCGCGGATGGTCTTGTTTCCGTTTTCCACGAATAATTCCACTTTCTCATACCCCCGTTTCAGAATCGGCCTTCAGAAGCTCATGCCTTTGCACCGTCCATGCGCCTGCGGCCAGAACCACAACACACAGCACGAGGCACAGGGCCAGGGAATGGTTGAAGTCCATGGTCCGATAGGGCGCATGGACGGCCTGGTCCAGGACTTCCGTCCCGCTGGAATGCCATCCCATCACCAGGCTTGCCATGGGATTGCACCGCAGCAGATACCCCTCCGGCCCCAATGCGATGCCCCCGTAGCGTTCCAGGGCATCCTCCAGGCCAAAGAGCACAACGCACACAGTCTGAGCCGCCGCCACCGCGCCAAACCCGGCGCTGCTCCCGGCCTTCACCGCAATCAGGTTCACGGCCAGTGTGGCGGCATACGTCCAAAGCGCGGGAATCGCCAACGCATATGCCCCCAGAAGTAGGCCTCCCGCATCTATGGTCAGACGGTACCGGACAGCTGCCGTAAAAAGCGCCGCTGCCAGCAGGAGAACCTGGAACAGGAGCGCATCCCCCCACAGGGCAAGGCACTCCCCCAAATACCATCTCATCCGCTTCGGATACCGGGAAAAGACATAGATGCTGGCGGTGCAGAAATGCCGGTAGAGCATGATGCCGAAATACATCTCGAAAAAGTACATGGGCAACAGCCGCATGGCAAAGGAGACCATCTCCGTCATGGTGGCATGCAGCGCAAAATCCCCCCGGGAACCGCTCAGCTGCAGGAGCGCCCCGGACAGGAGGATCTCTCCCCCGTAAGGATTGATATACAGAACGGACAGGGATATGCCGCCCACCGCCGCGATGATGCAAAGCATGGACAGCTTATGCCGGATCACAGGCAGTCCTTTCCGCCGCTCTTCCAGACCAGCCCTGCGGAGGCGGCCGCCAGGAGCAGGAAGATGCCGCCCAGAAGCCAGCCGCTTTTGGGCACCTCGGAAAAGAGCAGCAGGTTTTCATCCCACCGGAGGCTGATTCTGTCTGCCGGGCCCATCACGCCCAGGATCATCGACAGGTTCAGCAGGAAAAACACGGGCAGGAAGAGGAAGACATTGTACCTTACCTTTATGACGGAGGAGACCGCCATGGTAAAAGCTCCCAGTATCCCTGCCGCGGCTCCGAAGAGCAGCGTCCCGACCACGGCGTACAGATAAGGAGCGCGGACGAACAGCCGCCCCATGAAATAATGGTCTACGGCTGTCCGGTAAGCGCTGTCGTAGTAGCCCCAATTCGTCAGGTCACCGGTGGCATTCAGCGGAAATGAAAGACAGTTCAGGAGGATTTCCAATAAAAAGGGCACCGTAAAGACGATGAACGTCACAAGGAACGCTGCCAGCAGCCTGCTCATCCGGAAGCGCCGCTGCCCCAGGCGGGAGACGGCCATCACATCCATTCCCAGCTGATACTCCCTGGCCAGGGAGAACCCCGCCGGACACGCCACCAGAATCGGGAACAGCTGCGTCAGGAGAATCGTCATGTCCGCGCTGTAGTTCACCCGGTTGTAGCTCAGCAGCAGAATCTTCATGGGATGATACATCTGTATCACGTCCAGCCCCTGAAAGGCGAGGACATTGCCGATGAAATTGGCAAGAACCATGAGCAGCAGGATATAGAACGCCGCCAGGGCTCCTTTCTTCCGCAGCAGGAAGGATGTTTGGGTGAGCGTGGTTCGAAGGAACATGTCGGAGTCTCCTTTTTATGTATTTCTGTGGATTTTATCCTGAAGGGCATAATAGCTCATTTCATCATATCGTTTTTTATTATACGATATATCAATATGCGCGGCTGATATACAGCACCTGCAGATCCAGCTCCACCCTATCGCCAGGGCCTTCCTCTCCATCGCTG
>CAMTBF010000064.1 GCA_947068385.1 uncultured Lachnospiraceae bacterium | reverse complement strand
TATAATACCAGTGTGTGTATCGCAGACTCTGTCTGTATCGTGTGGTAGGTAACGCCACCGACCTTGCCACAGGAAGCTGCAACTTCCTGTGGTGGTACACCATGATTATTACGTCCTTGTATTCTCGATTACTATCTTACCATACTTTTCCAGGATATACAAGTGACAAATTTTTAATATAAGGGATTCCGATATAACAATTATCGCAGGAGGGAACCATGAGCGGACCAAACGGCATGAACGCCGCATCGATGCTGAAGCTGATCGGCGCCAGGAATCAATTCAACCATAACCATCCCAAGTTCGGAGCCTTTCTGAAATCCGTCTTTTCCAGGCAGATCGAGGAAGGGACCGTGATCGAGCTGAGCGTCACCCGGCCCGGGGAGGAGCCTGTCACCACCAACATCAAGGTGCAGCAGTCCGACCTGGAGCTGCTGGAGGAGCTGAAAGGACTGATGAAATGATCTATCTGTCGCATTTCTCCTTCCCGGACATAGAGCGGGAGTATAGCTTCCTGATGGGGATCAAGCGGACCTGCTATGACAGCTTCTACCCCTTTCAAGTGCTCTCGAAGCACGGGCTGCGGATGCTGGACTTCGAGCCGGTCACGATCCTCTACGGCGGGAACGGCTCCGGCAAGACCACGGCCCTGAACGTCATCGCCCAGAAGACGGGAATCGCCCGGGAATCCGTCTACAACCGCTCCAACTTCTTTGAGGATTACCTGCGGATGTGCGGCTTCGAGACCCAGGCGCAGATTCCCCGGGACAGCAGGATCATCACCAGCGACGACGTGTTCGACTTCGTGCTGAACCTGAGATGCCTGAACGACGGCATCACCGGCAAGCGGGAGGAGCTGTTCGAGGAGTACCTGGAGAACAAATACGCCCACTTCCAGATGAAGTCCCTGGAGGACTATGAGCAGTTGAAGAAGGTCCACATGGCCCGCCGCAAGACCCAGTCCAGGTACGTGAGGGAAAACGTCATGGACAATGTGCGGGAGCACTCCAACGGCGAGAGCGCCTTCCTCTACTTCTCGGAGAAGATCCGGGAGAACGGCCTGTATCTCCTGGACGAGCCGGAGAACAGCCTCTCCCCCTCCCGCCAGCAGGAGCTGGCGAAGTTCCTGGAGGACTCGGCCCGGTTCTTCGGGTGCCAGTTCGTCATATCCACCCACTCCCCCTTCCTGCTGGCCATGCGGGGCGCCAAGGTCTACGACATGGACGAGGATGTGGTGGACGTGAAGCGGTGGACGCAGCTCACCGGAGTGCGGGCCTATTTCGACTTCTTCAAAAAGCATGAGGGCGCTTTCCTGCAATGAGTCCGGCGGGGCCCCGGCGGATGCCGCCCTGTCCGCAAAAGAGAGCCGCTGCCCTTTCCCGCTGAGCGGTAGGGGGCGCGGCTCTTCTGACGCTCTATTTAGTTGTAGTTGTCGATGCAGGGCTGGAACATGCTCTTGCTCACGCCGCACAGCGGGCAGCACCAGTCATCGGGAAGGGATTCGAAAGGGGTGCCGGGAGCGATGCCGTGCTCGGGGTCGCCTTTCTCAGGATCGTAAGTATATCCGCAGGGATTGCAAAAATATTTCTGCATGGAAGTCATCCTCCTTCTATAATATTATTTTCTTAAGCGTTCGCTTTAGCCGAAGTACCTCTTCAGCAGGCCTTCGAACGCCGAGGCGTTCGCTTTAGCCAAAGTACCTCTTCAGCAGACCCTCGAACGCCTTGCCGTGCCTTGCCTCGTCGCGGGCCATCTCATGGACGGTGTCATGGATAGCGTCCAGGCCCAGCTCCTTGGCCCTCTTGGCCAGGTCCGTCTTGCCTGCGGTAGCGCCGTTCTCGGCATCCACCCTCATCTCCAGGTTCTTCTTGGTGGAGTCGGTCACCACCTCGCCCAGCATCTCCGCGAACTTGGCGGCATGCTCAGCCTCCTCGTAGGCAGCCTTCTCCCAGTACAGGCCGATCTCCGGATAGCCCTCTCTGTGGGCGACCCTGGCCATGGCAAGGTACATGCCCACCTCAGAGCACTCGCCCTCGAAATTGGCGCGCAGATCCTTCACGATGTCCTCGCGGACGCCCTGGGCAACGCCTACCACATGCTCTGCGGCCCATGTCTTATCTGCAGCCTGCGCCGTGAACTTCTCGGCAGGGGCATGGCAGATAGGGCACTCTGCGGGCGGATTGTCGCCCTCGTGAACATAGCCGCATACTTGACATACATACTTCATACTGTTTATCTCCTTTTCTTTATAAAGAATATCTGGTAACCCGTGTCATGCGCCCGATCCCTCAGGCAATGCCGTGTCCTCCGGCAAGGCTGTCCCCGCAGACAAGTCTGCCCCCGCAGGCTTTGTGCAGCGGCCGCAGGTGCCGTAGAAATACGTCACATGTCCGGCCACATGCCCGTCGAAATGCGCTGCGGCCTTCTCCAGGACAGAGCTGATGTCCTCCATCTCCAGATCCACCACGCCGCCGCATTTCTCGCACAGCAGATGGTAGTGGGGCGAAGTGTCCCCGTCGAAGCGGTCCACGCCGTCTCCCAGGTTCAGCCGGCTGATCTCCCCGTCCTTGGCCAGGAGGGTGAGGTTGCGGTATACCGTGCCGAGGCTGATGCTGGGGCTGCGCTGGCGGACATTCCTGTATATGACATCCGCAGTGGGATGATCCTGTCTGGCCATCAGGAATTCCTTGATGGAATCCCTCTGTCTGCTATGTTTCCTTGCAGCCATCCGACACCTCTCTTAGACACAACAATAGTAGTGATTCCTGTTTTTATTATAATGATATCGGGACAAATGTCAAGGGATGCAGGAAACTTTTTCCGGATTTTTAATATTTCCTGATATACAGGAAAATGTCTAAAAAACATAGCGGAAACGGCGAATTGTGACATAAACTTTGACTAGCCGGCCGTAATATCACGAAATCTTATAAAGCCCATAATCTCCTTGCCAATCATGCGGAATAGTGATAGACTGTATATGTTGTGTGAATAAACCATAAATCGAGGAGGAAATGACATGAAAAAAGTAAGTAAGATGCTGGTCGTCCTGCTGGCCCTTGTCATGGCTTTGTCCATATGCGGGTGCGGCGGCAGCGACAGCGGAAAAGATCTGATCGGCACATGGTCCCTGGACTATGACATGGCCAATCTCCTGGCGGGAGAGATGGGCGACGAATTCGAGGGCTTCAACGCGTCCCTGATGATGACCATCTGCTTCGAGTTCAAGGAAGACAAGACCTTCACCATGTACGGCGAGCCCGAGTCCTTCAAGGCCAACTACAGCACCTGGCTGGATGAGTTCCTGGCCTTCGCCACGGACATGATGTACACCGAGTTCTCCGGTCAGGGGCTGGACAAGGACGCTGCCGACGCCGCCTTCCAGGAGACCTATGGCAGCAGCATCTCCGACTATCTGCGCCAGACCTTCGAGGCCGAGGTGAACATAGACGACCTGCTGAGCGAGATGACCACCAACGGCAAGTACGACACCAAGGGCAATAAGCTCTACATGGCCGAGGAGGGAACCGAGATCGACAAGAACGCGTATGACGTCTTCACCGTCAGCGGAGACAGCCTGAAGCTGGAGCTTCCCGCCGGTGCCGACTCCAGCCAGGGGGAGATCCTTCCCGGACTGGAGTATCCTCTGCAGTTCAAGAAGGCGAACTGATCATCTGTGCACCTTGCCGCGATTCCATATACTGGACGGCTGGGCCCTGGGCGTAGGACTGCGGAAGAGCAGCCTGCCCAGGGCTTTTCTGTTGAAGGGGAACAGGGGCCAGAAATAGCTCATCCCCCCGAAGGTAGGCGTGGTGGCGGCGGACAGCAGGGTAAGCCCAAGGCAGGCCAGGAAGCCCCCCAGGCCCAGGAAGCCCGTGCCCAGGATCAACAGGATCCTGTAGAGCCGGACGGCGTCGGCGAACTCGGTGTCCGCCATGGCCAGGGACGCCAGCAGCGTGGCCGCCCCATAGAACAGCACGTCCGCGGAGGCCCAGTTCAGGCTCACCGCCACGTCCCCGATGATCAGTCCCCCCACGATGGACAGGGAGCCGGAGAATTTCCCGGAGCTCAAGGAGGAGGAATACTTGAACAGGTCCAGCAGGAACTCCACCGCCAGGATATAGAAGAACATGCGTTCCCTGGTCAGGCCGCCCTCGGAGAGCAGCCCCCAGGCCCGGGCAGCGTCCGGGAAGCAGCCCGTGAGCAGCAGTAGCGCCGGCAGGAGCAGCAGGCTCACCGGGATGCACAGGAAGCGCACCAGCCGGAAATAGGTGCCTACCGCGGGGCTCTTGTAATAATCCTCCGGGCTCTGGGTGAACTGGAACACCGTGCAGGGCAGCACCAGCACCTGGGGCGAATTGTCCACCAATACCAGGATATGCCCCTCCATCAGATAGCTGCAGGCCACATCCGGCCGCTCCGTCATCCGGACGCTGGGCAGCGGGTTCCACCAGCGCCTGGGCACCAGCAGCTCCTCCAGGCTCTTCGCCCCCATGGTCAGCGAGGTGACCTGCAGGGAGCCGATCCGCTCCCGGAGCATTTCCAGCAGCCCTTCGTTCACGGAGCCCCGTATATACGCGACGGCCACGTCCGTCCTGCTCTCCTCCCCCACGCAGTGCATGGAGAACACCAGCCCCGTGGAGCGCACCCGCCTGCGAATCAGGTTGGCGTTGAACAGCAATGTCTCCACGAAGCCGTCCCGGGAGCCCTTGGTCACCCGCTCCAGGTCCGGCTCCGCGATGCCCCTGGCGGGATAGCTGCGGGCATCTATCAGGATGGCCTGGGAAAAGCCGTCGATGAACAGGGCCGCCGGGCCGCTGAGCACGTTCCGGAAGATGTCCTCCCAGGAACCGCACAGGGAGGTCTGGGCATATCCCATCTTCCCGTCCATGTACCGGGCGATGTCCTCCACCCTTTCGTCCTTCATATAGGAGGAGTCCTGCAGGTCCGAGAAGATCTGCTGCAGGAGCTCCGTCCTGCAGAAGCCGTTCACCCCCAGGAAGAAGGCCTTGGTCTCCCCCAGGTACAGATGCCTGGTCATCAGGTCGAAGCTCTCCCTCACCGGCAGGTTCTCTTCGATATACCGTATGTTTTCATCCAAGTCAACAGATAAAGCCATGGCGCTCTTCCCCTTTCGAAGACGGCACATTCCGTCCTCTCTCAGTCTTCCCAACCGCTCCCGGCTTATTCCCGTCTCCGCGAAGTTCCTCCGCATTTCTCCATATGTGTATCTATCTGTGCATTTGCATGCGTGATCATATGCGCATCCATGATATAGGGGGAAATAGTCGAAATTCTATGTAGAGCGAAACAGGAAGAGCTCCCATTTCGCGAAAAGGCTCCGGCTCTGGTCCCGGACCAGCCATGTCACCAGAAGAGCTGCACCAGCCCCAGCCCGATCAGCAGGGCACCGGAGACAGGCTCTGCCACGCAGCCCGCCAGCTGGAGCCCATGGCAGCCGCCAAGCCGGTTGCCGGAGGCCAGGAACAGCACGGAGCACGCAAGCGTGGCCGCTGCCGCAGGCGCCAGCGCCAGGCCTGCCATGCTGGCGCTCAGGCCCGCGCTCAGATTGTTCAGGGAGAGCGTCAGGCTTAAGCCGAACACCTCCGGCAGCCGCAGGCAGGGCGCGGGCCCTCCCCCGCCGCCGCAGGCGCCAGACCCGTCCATGTCCTCCCGCTCCCCGCCGCCCGGCGGGATCCGGGGCGGGGCCGCCCGGCAGCTCCGGAGCAGGGCCACCGCCCACTTGGCGATATAGTACAGCCCCAGGAGGATCAGGATCAGGCTTCCCGCACAAGCGCCCACCGCCTCCGGCAGAAGGGCCGCCAGCCGATGCCCCAGCCCCACGGAGAGGCAAGTGCCAAGGAGGGTGATCAGGCTGATCGTCAGGTTCTGCCAGAGCCTGATCCGCACCCCGCGCAGCCCATAGCTGATCCCCACCAGCAGCGCGTCCAGGCTCGCCGAAATCCCAAACAGGAGAGAAGCCATAAGCATAGGGAATCTCCTGTGTCATCATAGTCTCCATTTACTATACTCACGAGCGATAAAGTTTGCCACCAATTTATGACATCTGCCGCTCGTGAGTCGGGTGGCTTGGCAAACTTTAGTGACTGTCAGTATATATTCGCGATCCCGCGGAATGTGTGGGGACTAGCCCTTCTCCCGGGCGCACTCTTCTATCAGCTGCAGGATCGTCCTGATGGAGTCCATCTGCCCGCTGTCGTTCATGGCGTCCCGGAAGGTCTGCCTGGAGAAGTAGAGCTCGTGTACCTTATCCACCAGCAGCTCCGTGGTCAGGTCGTCCTCGCCGATCACGATGGAGAATCCCTGGGCCTCGAAGGACCTGGCGTTGAGAAGCTGGTCGCCCCGGCTGCTGGAGGCGGGAAGCGGTATGAGGATATTGGGCTTCTTCAATGCCAGCAGCTCGCAGATGGCGTTGGCCCCGGCCCTGGAGATCACCACGTCCGCCATGGCGAAGAAATCCTTCAGCTCCGCCTTCACGTATTCGAACTGCCTGTAGCCCGGCGTGTTCAGGAGCAGGTTGTCAACCTTATCCTTGCCGCACAGGTGCACCACCTGGAAATCCCCCAGGAGGCTCGGAAGCGCCGCCCTGACCGCCTTGTTCACGTTGGCGGCCCCCAGGCTCCCTCCGATCACCATGATCACCGGGGTATTGGCATTGAACCCGCACATGTCCAGCCCGGCCAGCTTATTGCCCTGGGCCAGCTCCGCCCGGATCGGGGAGCCCGTCAGCACCGCCTTGTCCCCGGGCAGGAGCTTCAATGTCTCCGGGAAATTGCAGCACACCTTCCTGGCCACGGGGATGCATATCCTGTTGGCCAGCCCCGGCGTCATGTCGGACTCGTGGATGATGCAGGGGATGCCCAGGGACGCCGCGGCCCGCACCACAGGGACGGCCACGAAGCCCCCCTTGGAGAAGACTACGTCAGGCCGGTACTTCTTCAGGAATTTCCTGGCCTCGCCGAAGCCCTTGACGACGCGGAAGGGATCCGTCAGGTTCTGGAGGTCCAGGTACCGCCTGAACTTCCCGGTGGCGATGCCCACGTAGGGCAGGCCGAAGTCCCCCACCAGCCTCTTCTCGATGCCGTCGTAGGATCCCATATAGGTGATCTCATACCCTGCCTCCCTCAGCGACGGAAGCAATGCAATATTGGGGGTAACGTGCCCTGCGCTGCCCCCGCCTGTCAAAACGATTTTCTTCATACACAATGCCTTTCGACTGTAGGTTAAAGCATCTCTTCAAGGGCCAGCGCAAGCTGGTCAGGGCAGGAGGTGGCCTTCGCCCCGCAGCGGATCCCCTTCAGCCGGTCGATGGCTTCCTGGGGCTTCATCCCCTTTACCAGAGCGCTTACGCCCTGCAGGTTGCCATGGCAGCCGCCGGTGAACTTTACGGAATCGATCAGGCCGTCCTTCAGCTCGATGTCTATCTGCTGCGAGCAGGTCCCGTGTGTCTTGTATCTCAGTGAATCCATCCTTTTCCTCTCCTTTGCGATTCATTATTAAGGTACATTCTAACAGATTTCTCCCCGTTCTGCAACGGATTTTTGCGCAGGTGCGGCCCCAGATGCCGCCGGGGCTCTTTTCTTGTCAGAAAAGCGGATAAAAGCAGGGAAAAATGCGATGGAAAAATCTGTAAAGTTGGACAGGCCTGCGTTATACTGAAAGCATGGCAGGATCGTCTGCCAGTGGTTCCAGAGCGGAAAGGAGGCGCATTATGTTTCGCGTATTTCAGGAAGAAAAGCTGATAACGCTTTGCATGTTCACCTGTCTGGGAATCAGCATCATCCTTCGGATATTTTTAGGGCTGCTGTACCGGAATATGATAAAGGAGGCCGACAACATGGCCATCACGAAGAACCGGCTGCTGAGGCAGTGCAAGACGAAATTCGCCAGCTGCTACGAGATGAGCGGCGGAGTGGCCAATATCTCCGTCTTTGTGGACAAGTTCCTGGGCAGGATGGCCCTGGGGCATCTCTCCTTCGACACCCTCTACCATCTGTCCGGCCAGATGATGCTCCTGTCCGTGGTCTGTTCCGGCATAGGCGTGTGCAAGAGCATCCTGGCAGGGCGGACGCTGGGGGACGTGCTGCCCTTCTACATAGCCAGCTTCTTCGGGCTCTACGCCTATTTCAGCATCTCCACCGTGGTGGACGTCAGCGGGAAGAAGCGGGTGCTGAAGGTGAACCTGGTGGACTACCTGGAGAACCACCTGTCCCCCCGCATCGACGTCACCAGGCAGGATATCGAGATGCTCTATGGGGAGTCCGTCTTCGAGGAAAGGCAGGGCGGCCGCCCCCCGGCCAGGGGGAGGCGGCGCAAGGGCAGCCGCGGCGCTGTCCGCAGGCCCCAGGAGCAGCGCACCCTGGAGCTGATGCCAATCGGCAACAGGCTGGCGGCCGGCGGGGAAGAGCTGGCGGACATGGAGGCCCCCCAGCCGCCCCTCCAGCAGATGCCCCCTGCCCCGCCCCAGCCTGAGGGCGGCCCAGTGCCGGATTTCGCCGCCCCGGATCCTTCCGCCGTGTCGGACGACTCCGCCATGGTCACGGAGGAGGAGCTGGAGGCGCTGCTGAAGGAGTTCCTGACCTCCTAGGCCGGAAAAATTTGTCTTGAAATTACTTTTACACTTTGCTACACTGGAATGGGCCCGTCTCTGACAGGGCCTCCGGCGCAGCATCCCATGGCGGCTGGTCAACGGCCGCCTTTTTTATATCATTACATGGTACATTCTACAGAAAGGATATCCGGAAAGATGAAGATCGTGATATTGGAGCGAAACAGCGTGGGCACGGACGTGTCCGTGGACTGCATGGACCGGCTGGGCCAGGTCACCGTTTATGACAACACTGTCACTTTGGAGGAGGTGCGGGAGCGGGTAAGGGACGCGGACATCGTCATCGCCAACAAATCCCCCCTGAACCGGGAGACCCTGGCGGACGCGCCGCAGGTAAAGCTGATCTGCGAGTTCGCCACGGGCTTCGACAACTGCGACCTGGACTACTGCAGCGGCCGGGGCATCAAGGTGGCAAATGTGCGGGACTACTGCACGGCCATGGTGGCCCAGCACACTTTCACCCTGGCGCTTTCCTTAAGCCAGAAGCTGCCCCATTATGACCATTACGTGAAATCCGGGGCCTACAGCGCCCAGGCGCGGTTCTCCAATTTCGACCTGCCCTTCTGCGAGCTGGAGGGCAAGACCTGGGGCATAGTGGGCATGGGCAACATCGGCAGGCGGGTGGCGAGGATCGCGGAGGCCTTCGGCTGCAGGGTGGCCTTCCATTCCGTCACGGGAAAAAGCGTCTGCACGGAATATCCCCGGCTGGATAAGGACACACTGCTTGCAGAGAGCGATTTCCTCTCCCTGCACTGCCCTTTGAGCGGCCTGTCCCGGAACTTCATCGACGCGGAGGCGCTGCGGAAGATGAAGCGGACGGCGGTGCTGATCAACGTGGCCAGAGGGCCGGTGGTGGACAACGCCGCTCTGTACGAAGCCCTGGAGGCGGGCGAGATAGCCGCCGCGGGCCTGGACGTGGTGGAGAAGGAGCCCCTGGAGCCAGGCAATCCCTTAAGCCGCTTCCAGGACAGCAACCGCCTGATCATCACCCCGCACCTGGCCTGGGCCAGCGTGGAGGCCCGCAGGCGCTGCGTGGAGGAGGCTTACCGGAACATCGCCGCTTTCCTGCAGGGCGAAGACAGGAACATCGTCAATCCCTGACGGCCCCAGCGGCCCGCAGCCGTGCCAGCGGCAAGCTTCCATATGCGGGCCTGCGCATAAAGAATGCCGGAACACTGAAATCCGGCAGTAGGAGGAACCAATGATAGAGAAATGCAAGGCACTGTACAGGCAATACGAGGAGATTATCGTCTACCTGATCGTAGGCTTCCTGACCACAGTAGTGGCCTGGACGGCCAAGTTCGTCGCCAACGCGCTGCTGTTCCACAACACCATGTACCCCACCCCCTTCGAGAACACGGTGCTCAGCACCGTCAACTGGGTGGCCGGGGTCATCTTCGCCTTCTTCACCAACCGGAGGTTCGTGTTCAAGAGCAGGGAGCCCATGCGCAAGGAAGCGCCGAAATTCGTGCTCTCCAGGGTGGCCACATGGATCCTGGACATCGTGGTGATGCAGATGCTCACCGCGGCGGGCATCAACCTGGTGGTGGCCAGCGTGATATCCGCCGTGCTGGTGGTCATCGCGAATTATGTCTTCAGCAAGCTGTTCGTCTTCAGGAAAAAGAAATGAGCCCTTTTACCATTTCCTTCACCAATGCGGCGGAATGCTTCGCGGCAGCCCTCTCGAAGGTGGGATAGTCCATCTCGGCGCTGTCGTCCGCCTTGTCCGAGATGGCCCGGATGATGACGAAGGGCAGGCTGTTGAGATAAGCGCCATGGGCGATGGAGGCCCCCTCCATCTCGGCGCAGTCGCCCTGGAACTGGGCTATCAGCCGCTCCTTCACTTCCTTGCTGGAGATGAACTGGTCGCCGCTGACCACCCGGCCGAACATGACATGGATGTCAGGATTGACCTTCTCGCAGGCCTCCCTGGCCAGCTCCATCATCCGCTCGTCCGCCTTGAACTCCCGGAAGCCCATCTGGGGCACCTCCCCGGGCTGGTAGCCGAAGATCGTGGTGTCCATGTCGTGGTGCAGGGCGTCCCGGGATATGAGGATGTCGCCGATGTCCAGCTTCGCGTTCAGGGAGCCCGCCACGCCGGTATTGACCACATGGGACACTTGGAACACGTCCGCCAGGATCTGCACGCACAGCGCAGCGTTCACCTTGCCGATGCCGCTGCGGACGACGACTACGGGCGCGTCGTTCAGCGTGCCCTCAAAGAAGTCCATCCCGGCCTTCTTTATCACCGCCGCCACGGCCATTTCCTTCTTCAGCTGCTCTACCTCCAGCTCCATTGCTCCTATGATGCCTATCTTCGTCATGTTATATTCTCCTTATCCCTACGTAATGTTCTCAGAAGCTCCTTAATCCGGATAGACCAGCCGGCTGTCGTCGATTCCATAGAGCACATCGTCCAGATATCTCTTGGCCAGGAGGTTCGCCATGGGCAGGTTCATGTCCAGATAATTGCCGCAGTCCTTCGCGGAGGCCCCGGGCACCTCGCCCCGGAAATCCCGGATGAACTGGTACATCTCTACCATCAGGGGCAGGATGTCCCTGGAGCTGTAGTCCCCGGCCAGCAGCAGATAAAAGCCGGTACGGCATCCCATGGGGCCGAAGTAGATGGTCTTCGGGCCGTATTCCGGGTGGTTGCGCAGGAACGTGGCCCCCAGGTGCTCGATGGTGTGCACCTCCGCCGTGTTCATCACAGGCTCCTCGTTGGGGCTGGTCATGCGCAGGTCGAAAGTAGTGACGGCCTCCGCGCCTATGGTATCCTTGCGGGATACGTAGACGCCGGGCTTTAGCTTGATGTGGTCGATGGTGAAGCTGGCTATCTTTTCCATGTGGGGTGTTTCCTTTCTTTTATTGTATTTGTCCGCCGGAGCTCTGTTCCCTTCACTTGCCCTCGTCATGCAAAAAGTCCCCCACCCCAATCAATGAGGAACTCTATATGAACCCAAAATCACTAAAAACCCT
>CAMTBF010000063.1 GCA_947068385.1 uncultured Lachnospiraceae bacterium | reverse complement strand
ATCCATCCAGGGAGTCAGGGACTATCTGGGACATGCCTATGAGGAGATGACCCGCTCCCCCATTTTCCGGGCGGAGGAGAGGGCGATGATCTTTAAAGGAGCTACAGGCATGGCGTTCTCAATCTCGTGTAAATTAGGCATATATCCTCCATTGGTGTAAAAAACTAGTTGTAACTATATTATATATCATCATGCCGGTGGCGCGTCAAGGAAATTTTGCGCCCTGGCTTGAACGGACAGGAAAAAGGAGAGACAGATGCAGAACAGAATGCATATCGTAAAGCGGGTGTTGCCCGGAAGCATTGGGGAGGAGCTGGAGATCGCAGCCGGGGACAGGCTGGTCGCCATCGACGGCATGGAGGTGGAGGACATATTCGACTACCAGTTCATGATACAGGACACCTATATCGAGCTGCTGCTGGAGAAGCCGGACGGGGAGCAGTGGCTCCTGGAGGTGGACAAGGACTATGACGAGGATCTGGGGCTGGAGTTCGAGAGCGGCCTGATGGACGAGTACAGGCACTGCCACAATAAGTGCGTGTTCTGCTTCATCGACCAGATGCCCCCCGGCATGCGGGACACTTTGTATTTCAAGGACGATGATTCCAGGCTTTCGTTCCTGCAGGGGAACTATGTGACCCTGACCAACATGTCGGATCACGACATCGACAGAATCTGCAGATACCGGCTCTCCCCCATCAACATCTCCTTCCACGCCATGAACCCGGAGCTCCGCTGCAGGATGCTGAACAACCGCTTCGCCGGGGAGGCCCTGAAGAAGGTGGACAGGCTCATGGCGGCCGACATCCATATGAACGGGCAGATCGTGCTCTGCAAGGGGCTCAATGACGGCAGGGAGCTGGAACACAGCATCAGGGAGCTGATGAAGTACATCCCCAATCTGGAGAGCGTGTCCGTGGTGCCTGTGGGATTGACGAAATACCGTGAGGGCCTGTACCCTTTGGAGCCTTTTGACGGGGAAGGGGCGGCTGCGGTGATTGACCTGATAGAGGGATTCCAGCGGGAGTGCTTCGCGGAATACGGCACACATTTCGTCCATGCCAGCGATGAGTGGTACATCCTGGCGGGAAGGGAGCTGCCGGAGGCGGAGCGGTACGACGGGTATCTGCAGCTGGAGAACGGCGTGGGGATGCTGCGGCTCATGACGGACGAATTCGAGGAGGAGATGGACAGGCGTAAGAAAGAGGACGGTTTTCCGGACTTCCGGCCGGGGCGGGAGCTGTCCATTGCCACAGGAAAGCTGGCTTTTCCCTACATCCAGAGGATGGCCAGACGGCTGGAGGAGAGCTGTCCGGGGCTGAGGATCCTGGTCTATCCCATCACGAATTTCTTCTTCGGGGAGCTGATCACGGTGTCCGGGCTGATCACGGGCCAGGATCTCCTGGCGCAGCTTCGGGACAAGGCCCTGGGACAGTGCCTCTTGCTGCCGGAGAACGTGCTGCGCAGCGGCGAGGACGTGTTTTTGGACGATTGTAGGCTCCCGGAACTGGAAAAGGCTTTACAAGTGCCGATTAATATTGTAAAATCAAGCGGAAAAGACTTTGTGGAGTCCATACTCGCGGCGGGGAACACGGCGCGGGAAGCGCGCAGGGAGGTATAATTATGGCAAAGAGAAGCAGGAAACCGATCGTGGCAGTGGTGGGCAGGCCCAATGTAGGGAAATCCACCCTGTTCAATGCCCTGGCCGGAGAGCGGATATCCATCGTGCAGGACACCCCGGGCATCACCAGGGACAGGATCTACACGGATGTGACCTGGCTGGACAGGACGTTCACCTTGATCGACACAGGCGGCATCGAACCGGACAGCAAGGACATCATCCTGTCCCAGATGCGGGCCCAGGCCCAAGTCGCCATCGACACGGCGGACGTGATCATCTTCCTGGTAGACGTGAAGCAGGGCCTGGTGGACGCGGACGACAAGGTGGCGGACATGCTGCGGCGCTCCCACAAGCCGGTGGTGCTGGTGGTGAACAAGGTGGACAGCGTGAACAAGTATTCCGCCGATGTCTTCGAATTCTACAATCTGGGCATCGGAGAGCCCCATCCCGTCTCCGCGGTGAACAAGCTGGGCCTGGGGGACATGCTGGAGGAGGTGGTCTCCCATTTCGACACGGAGGGCGCAGGGGAGGAAGAGGACGAGCGCACCAGGGTGGCCATCGTTGGCAAGCCCAACGTGGGGAAGTCCTCCCTGATCAACAAGCTCCTGGGGGAGGAGCGCCTAATCGTGTCGGAGATCGCGGGAACCACCCGGGATGCCGTGGACACGGAGATCGTCCATAACGGAAAGGAATATGTCTTCATCGACACTGCAGGGCTCCGCCGGAAGAACAAGATAAAGGAGGAGCTGGAGCGGTACATGATCGTGCGGGCCGTGAGCGCCATCGAGCGGTCTGACATCGTGGTGCTGGTGATCGACGCGGTGGAGGGCGTCAGCGAGCAGGACGCGAAGATCGCGGGCATCGCCCATGACAGGGGCAAGGCGGTGATCATCGCGGTGAACAAATGGGACGCGGTGGAGAAGGACGACAAGACCATCTACCGGGTCACGGAAAAGGTGCGAGGCGTCTTGTCCTACATGCCCTATGCGGAGATCATCTTCATATCGGCGCTGACGGGACAGCGGCTGCACAAGCTCTTCGACGTCATCGACATGGTCAGCGAGAACCATGCCATGCGGGTGGCCACGGGCGTGCTGAACGAGATCATGGCCGAGGCGGTGGCCATGCAGCAGCCTCCCTCCGACAAGGGCAAACGGCTGAAGCTCTACTACATCACCCAGGTGGCCGTGAAGCCGCCCACCTTCGTCATCTTCGTGAACAAGAAGGAGCTGATGCACTTCTCCTACACCAGATACATCGAGAACCAGATCCGGCAGACCTTTGGATTCCGGGGAACGCCTCTGCGGTTCATCATCAGAGAACGAAATGAAAAGGAGCAGTAAGGCCATGGAAAGGATAATCTGTTTGCTGATGGGCTATGCGTTCGGTCTGTTCCAGACGGCGTACTTTTACGGCAAGGCCCACGGAATCGACATCAGGCAGCACGGAAGCGGGAATGCGGGGACCACCAACACCCTGCGGGTGCTGGGGACCAAGGCGGGGCTCATCGTGCTGGCCGGGGACTGCCTGAAATGTATCCTGGCGGTGGTGGTCGCAAGGCTCCTGTTCGGGAGCCGCTATCCGGACATGATATACCTGCTCTGCCTCTATACGGCGGCGGGGGTCATCCTGGGACATAATTATCCCTTCTACATGGGGTTCAAGGGAGGAAAGGGAATCGCCGCCACGGCGGGACTGATCCTGTCCTTCCACCCTTACTTCGTGGTCATGGGCGTGGCGGTGTTCTTCGGCATCTTCTTCACCACCCATCTGGTGTCGCTGGGGTCGCTTCTGGTATATCTGGGCTTCGTGATAGAGATGGTGGTCTGCGGGCAGAGCGGGGTGTTCGGCGAAATGTCCCAGGCCCATTTGATCGAGATGTATGTCCTCTCGTTCCTGCTGGCGGCATTGGCGTACTGGAAGCACCGGGAGAACATCGTCCGCCTGCTGCACGGCAACGAGAGAAGGACATATCTGCTCAAAAAGAACAAGGTGGACGTGACGGAAAAGGGGGATTGAGGCATGGAACGTTGCAGGATAAGCATCATCGGAGGCGGAAGCTGGGGCATCGCCCTGGCGGTTCTGCTGCATAAGAACGGACATGAGGTCACCGTGTGGTCGGCCCTGGAGGCGGAAATCCGGATGCTGCAGGAGAGCCATGAGCACAGAATGCTGCCCGGCGTGAAGCTGGCGGAGGACATGGTGTTCACGGTGGACGAACGGGAGGCCGTGGAGGGCAGGGACCTGCTGGTCATGGCGGTGGCAAGCTCCTATACCAGAGCCACTGCCCACAGGCTGAAGCCCTATGTGGCTGAGGGCCAGAAAATCCTGAATGTGGCCAAGGGCATCGAGGAGCGCACCCTGATGACCCTCTCCGAGATCATCGAGGAGGAGATTCCCCAGGCGGACGTGGCCGTGATGTCCGGCCCCTCCCATGCGGAGGAGGTGGGCCGCGGCGTTCCTACTACCATAGTAGTAGGCGCAAGGTCCAAGGCCACTGCCGAGTATATCCAGAACCTGTTCATGAACGAGGTGTTCCGGGTCTATGTGAGCCCGGATATCTTGGGGATGGAGCTGGGCGGGGCCCTGAAGAACGTGGTGGCGCTGGCGGCGGGCATCGCCGACGGGCTGGGCTACGGGGACAATACGAAGGCGGCGCTGATCACCCGGGGCATCACGGAGATCGCCAGGCTGGGCACGGCCATGGGCGGCAAGTTCGAGACCTTCTGCGGCCTGACGGGCATCGGCGACCTGATCGTCACCTGCGCCAGCATGCACTCCAGGAACCGCCGGGCAGGCATCCTGATCGGACAGGGGAAGACCTGTGACGAGGCCATGGCGGAGGTGAAGATGGTGGTGGAGGGCGTGTATTCCGCCAAGGCCGCCATGGCGCTGGCGGAGAAGTACCAGGTGCAGCTGCCCATCATCGAGCAGGTGAACCAGGTCCTTTTCCAGGGAAAGAGCGCGGATCGGGCGGTGCGGGAGCTGATGCTCCGGGACAAGAAGATAGAGGTCTCCGATCTCCCCTGGCCAGTGTGAGAAGAAGTTGAACAGGCACGCTCCTCCCACAGCGTCATATGCTGTATACGAGGGGGTGCGAGATGGATCATGTGATTTTGATGGCATTGGTTGCAACGCTGGGAACCTGGTCTGTGACGGCTCTGGGCGCTGCGACCGTTGTTTTTTTCCGGACGCCGGACGGGAAGATGCTGAACCTGATGCTGGGCTTTTCCGCGGGGGTCATGGTGGCGGCCAGCTTCTGGTCCCTGCTGCAGCCTGCCATCGAGCGGGCAGAGGCCATGGACGGGGTGCCGGCTTTCCTGGTGGCCACAGGCGGGTTCCTGTGCGGCGCCGGGTTCATGTGGGGCTCTGACAGGATAGTCTCCCGGGCCAGAGGCCGGGCGGACAGCGCCCAGGGGGAGCCGGGGGACAGGTTGCACCGGATCCTCATGCTGGTGCTGTCCATCACGCTCCACAACATACCCGAGGGCCTGGCCGTGGGCGTGGCCTTCGGGACATTGCGGGGCGGAGGGGCTTCCATGGAGGAGCTGATGGGAGCGGTGACGGTGGCCGTGGGGATAGGGCTGCAGAACTTCCCGGAGGGCGCGGCGGTGTCCATCCCCCTGCGGCGGGAGGGGTATTCCAGGCGGAAAGGATTCCTGCTGGGCCAGGCCTCCGGCATGGTGGAGCCTGTGGCAGGGGTGATTGGCGCGCTGCTGGTAGTCTATATGGAGGCTATCCTGCCCTTTGCCCTTTCCTTCGCCGCCGGGGCCATGGTGCTGGTGGCAGTCCATGAGCTGATACCGGAATGCCAGCGGAACCAGGAAAAGGCTCCCTATTCCGCCACCATGGGCATCATCCTGGGCTTCGCGGTGATGATGCTGCTGGACGTGATGCTGGGATGAGGAAAAAAGGGATTGACTTATCTGTCGTGGATATGTCACAATGTTCCTTGAGGACGCAGTCGGACGGGGCCGGTCTTTCGGCCCACGCGGAGAGACGCGGAAATACATGGCAAAGAGGAGGCAGAGACATGGCACTTTTTGAGGCAAAGACGAAATACGGTCTGGTGCGGGGGCACTCCATGGAGGGATACACGGTCTTCAAGGGCATTCCCTACGCAAAGCCGCCGCTGGGCGAGGGGAGGTTCGCGGCGCCCCAGGAACCGGACAGCTGGGAGGGAATCTATGAGGCGGAGCATTTCGGGAGCGTGGCCATGCAGGTGCCTCTGGATCCGGCATCCTTCTATGGCAAGGAGTTCTATCAGTATCCGGAGTACATGCCCGCAAGGAGCGAGGACTGCCTGTACCTGAATGTCTGGACGCCGGCCGTGGAGGCGGGGGAGAAGCTGCCCGTGGCCTTCTGGATCCACGGGGGCGCGTTCCTGCAGGGCTACAGCCATGAGGTGGAGTTCGACGGGGAGGCCTACTGCCGCCGGGGCGTCATATTGGTGTCGATCAATTACAGGCTGGGCGTGTTCGGCTTCCTGGCCCATCCCTGGCTGGAGGAGGAGCAGGCCGGACGGGGCGGGCGCAGGATCAGCGGAAACTATGCCCTGTTGGATCAGATCGCGGCCCTGCGCTGGGTGCGGGAGAACATCGCGGCCTTCGGAGGAGACCCGGGGAACATCACGGTATTCGGGCAGTCGGCGGGCTGCATCAGCGCACAGGCGCTGGTGAGCACGCCCCTGACAGAGGACTGGATCGCAAAGGCCGTCTTCCAGAGCGCGTCCGGCTATAAGAGCATGATGGGCACGAGCACCATGGAAGAGGCGAAGAAGGCGGGGGAGGAGTTCGTGGAGCTCACCGGCGCGGCGGACCTGGAGGAGCTGCGGGCCATTCCCGCCGGGGAGCTGCTGGAGATGCAGAAGGCTTTCCTGGAGCGCAGGCAGGGGATAGGGCTCTGCTTCGGCCCCACCATTGACCACTACATACTGGACGGCGATTTCGACACGCTGCTGGAGCGGGGGGAGATGAAGGACATTCCCTATATGATGGGCTCCACGGCACAGGATCTGGGGACTACGCCGCAGATGCGGGAGACCGGGGAGCGGGGCGGACTGTATTACGGATGTGTGGGACTGAGCCACAAGCTGGAGGAGCTGGGCAGGAGGCCGGGCTATGTATATTATTTCACCCGGAGCCCGCTGGGGGACGAGGCAGGGGCTTTCCACTCCTCGGAGCTGTGGTACATGTTCGGCACCCTGGAGCGCAGCTGGAGGCCCAAGGAAGAGGGGGACTATGCGCTGAGCGGGAGGATGCTGGACGCATGGACGGATTTCATGAAATGTGGCTACCCGAATGGCGGGAAAGAGGGCCCCTGGAGGCCCTGTACCAAGGAAGACCCCTATGTACAGATCCTGGACGTATGATTTTTGATTGACCGCATGGATAGGGCGCGGTTCGTCTGCCCGGGATTTCTGGACATAGGACAGGAGAGAGGAGTTTGGAATACCATGGGACAGACGGAATTACGGAAGAGGAAAGACGCTAATACATTGACGGAAGGGGCTCCCTGGAAGCTCCTGCTCCTGTTCTCCCTTCCCCTGATGGCAGGGAATATCTTCCAGCAGATGTACACCATGGTGGACACTGCCGTGGTGGGCAAGGTGCTGGGGGTGGACGCCCTGGCCGCGCTGGGGGCGGTGGACTGGCTGAACTGGCTGACTTTGGGGATCATCCAGGGCTTTGCCCAGGGCTTCTCCATCCTGATGGCCCAGAAATTCGGCGCGGGAGAGTACGGGAGGCTGCGGCAGGTCATCACCAATTCCATCGTCCTGGCCGCCGTCTGCGCGGTCGCGCTGACGCTGATCAGCCAGGCGGCGGTGGGGGCGGTGGTGTCCTTGCTGCGGACGCCCCAGGAGATCCGGCCGATTTCCATGGCATATCTGCGCATCCTGTTCGCGGGCCTTCCGGTGGTCATGGTGTACAACCTGGCGGCGGCTATACTGCGGGCCCTGGGCAATGGCAGGAAGCCCCTGATCGCCATGGTGATCGCCTCCCTGACCAATATCGTGCTGGACTTCCTCTTCGTCATGGGCTTCGGCTGGGGCGTGCAGGGGGCGGCAATCGCCACGCTGATTGCCCAGTGCTTCTCGGCGGCTTACTGTATCTGGCATATCCGCAGGATCGATGTGCTGCGGCTGGGAAGGGAGGACTGGAAGCTGGAGGGGCCCCTCTGCGGCAGGCTCATGACCTTCGGACTGCCCATGGCGTTCCAGAACACGGTGATCTCCGTGGGAGGGATGATCGTGCAGACCATCGTCAACGGCTTCGGGGTCACCTTCATCGCCGGTGTCACCGCCACCAACAAGCTGTACGGGATCCTGGAGGTGGCCGCCACCTCCTACGGCTATGCCATGACCACCTATGCCGGACAGAACCTGGGCGCGGGAAAGATACGCAGGATCCGGAGAGGGATGAGGGTGGGGACGGGAATCGCCCTCCTCACCTCGGTGGGCATCATGGCTGCCATGCTGGGCTTCGGGAGATGGATCCTGGCCTGGTTCCTGCCCGCGGACGCGGGGCAGAGCATGGAGGCGCTGGACATCGCCTATCGCTATCTGTCCATCATGGCGGTATTCCTGCCCGTGCTGTATATCCTGCATGTGACCAGGAGCTGCATCCAGGGCCTGGGGAACACGGTGCTGCCCATGGTCTCAGGGGTGGCCGAGTTCGTCATGCGCACAGGGGCAGCATTGCTGCTGCCCCTGTCATTCGGAGAAAACGGTATTCTGTATGCGGAGATTCTGGCCTGGATCGGTGCCGATGCCATCCTGATCCCAAGCTATTTCTATATGGTGCGCAGGCTCCCCATGGAAGAGGAGCATTCCATGGAAGAGGAGCATTCCATGGAAGAGGAGCATTAGTCCAGCATTCTGTCCAGCGTCTCGAAGAGGGTGTTCACGTCGATAGGCTTTGCAATGTGGCCGTTCATGCCGCATTTCAGGGCCTCTTTTTTATCCTCCTCGAAGGCGTTGGCGGTCATGGCCAGGATGGGGATGGAGGAAAGCGCCTTGTCCTCCAGCTGACGGATGCAGGTGGCGGCCTCATAGCCGTTCATCACGGGCATCTGCACGTCCATCAACACCAGCTGGTAGTAGCCGGGTTCGGATTTCTTCAACATATCCACCGCGATCTGGCCGTTCTCCGCCACATCGATGGTGAACCCGGCCTCGCCTAAGATGGCGGTGGCGATTTCCTGATTCAGCTCATTGTCCTCGGCCAGCAGGATGCGCCCTCTGTGATGGCGGAAGGAGTCACTGGCGGCAGGGGCCTGCTTCTCCTCGGTATGGATGGCGGAGTGCAGGCAGCTGCGCAGCTCGGACATGAACAGCGGCTTGCTGCAGAAGGCTGTGACGCCGGCCTCCAGGGCCTCTTCCTCGATGTCCGACCAGTCGTATGCCGTCAGGACGATGATGGGCACGTCCTCCCCCATTTCCTTCCGGATCCTCCGGGTGATCTCGATGCCGTTCAGGTCCGGAAGCAGCAAATCGATGATATAGACGGAGTATCCGTCGCCCCGCATGGCGGCCTGATGGGTGCGCAGCACGGCCTCTTTTCCGGACATGGTCCACTCGGCGCGCATGCCGATCTGCTGGAGCATGTAGGATACGCTGTCGCAGGTGTTGAAGTCGTCGTCCACCACCAGGGCCCTGCAGTTCTTCAGCTCCGGAATGTCCTGCACTTCCTTCTTGGCATTCTGGAGCCGGAAGGTGAGGGATACCAGGAATTCCGTGCCCACGCCCTGCTCGCTCTTCACCCGGATGGAGCCGTTCATCATGTCCACGATGTTCTTCGTGATCGCCATCCCCAGCCCGGTTCCCTGGATCTTGCTGATGGTGGAGCTGCGCTCCCGCTCAAAGGGCTCGAAGATGCGCCGCACGAATTCCTCGCTCATGCCGATGCCGGTATCCTTGATGGCGAACTCGAAGTTCGCGTGTCCGGCAGGTGCCATGGGAGTCTCCCGGATCCGCATGGTGACCAGGCCGCCCGGGCCGGTATATTTGATGGAATTGCCCAGGAGGTTCAGCAGCACCTGGTTCAGCCGCAGCTTGTCGCAGTAGATCTCCTCATGGATCACGTCCACGGCATCGATATAGAATTCAAGCTGCTTTGCCCGGATGTCCGCCTGGACGATATTGCGGAGCCCGTGCAGGATGTCGGGCAGGCTGCATTCCTGCTCGTCCAGGTGCATCTTGCCGCTCTCTATCCGGCTCATGTCCAGGACATCGTTGATCAGGCTCAGCAGATGGTTGCCGGAGGTCATGATCTTCTTCAGATATTCCTCCACCTGCTCCCTGTGGTCTATATGGGTCATGGCCAGGGCGGTGAAGCCCACGATGGCGTTCATGGGGGTGCGGATGTCGTGGGACATATTGGAGAGGAAGATGCTCTTGGCCTTGCTGGCCCTGTTGGCCTGAAGGAGGGCGTCCTCCAAAAGCTCCTTCTGCTCCATCTCCTTGCGGGTCTCCTCGTCCACGCTGCGCAGGCCCAGCACCATGCCGTGGCTTTCGTTCCATTTTCCTGCCCGCACCACCTTCAGCTGGTAATATTTCACTTCGCCGTTCTGTACGGTGCGATAATTCGTATAGAACAGCAGCCGCTCCGCCAGCCCCGCCCTCATCTTCTCCAGGGAGAGGAAGTCGCGCAGCATATCCCTGTCCTCCTCATGGACGAACTCCAGGATATAGCGCTCCAGGCTTTCCGAAAACGACAGCTTCCCGCTGAAGACAGAGCCGAACAGAGAGGCGTCCTGATCCCTGATCTGGAGGAGCTTACCCTCATCGGTGTCAAGGTCAAAGAAGCAGACGAGGTTGTAGTCGATGGTCAGGGCCTGAACCAGCTCCATCTGCCGCCTCTCGTTCTCGATGCGCTCCCTGTACTCGCGCTGCTTCTGGGCCGTGCAGTCCAGGAGGAAGCGCTGATAGGCCAGGTTGCCGTTCTCCCTGATGAGCTTGATGTTGCCCATGATATAGAGGACATCGCCGTTGCGGTGCCGGACGCGGTATTCCACGCTGACGCTGTCGCCCTCCTTCGTCAGGGACTGGATGGAGCGGCGGAGCGCTTCCTTGTCCGGATCCACCACGGAGGAAGCCACCATGTCGAAGCCGCTTTCCATCAGCTCCTCCTGGGATTCGTAGCCCAGGATGTCCAGGGCCGATTTGTTGACGCTGATGATGCGCCTTCCGTCCAGGGTATGGCACATGACGCCGCATTCCAGCGTGGTGAAGAGGTTCTCCAGCGTCTGGCTCTTCTGGACTACTTCCTTCTCGTATGCGCGTTCCTGGGTCACATCGATGGCCACGCCCACCGTGCCCATGACGCTGCCGTCCAGGTCGTACAGGGGAGACTTGTAGGTGGTGAGGAGCTTGGTCCCTTCCCCGGTCTTCACCACTTCCTCGGAGATGCAGGTAGTCCGGCTGTTCATGACCTCGTTGTCGGATTCCATGCAGTCATTGGCATTGTTGGCAGGGTCGTTTGGATCCACGTCCCATATGTAGAAATGATCCCGCCCCTCCACCTGCTGCTTTGTCTTGCCCACGGTCTCGCAGAAGCAGTCGTTCACCTTCTCGTGGAGCCCTTCCCGGTTCTTGTACCAGATCAGGTTGGGGACATGATTGATGGTGGCCTCCAGGAAATGGCTGGTCTCCCAGGCGTCCTTATCCGCCTTGCAGCGCGATTGCCATCTCAGGAAACGGAAAGAGGCCTCCTCCTCCGACATGGGCAGCGTCCAGATGTCCCTGATGTGGGAGAAGGAAGCGGACAGTGCGCCGATCTGCCCCTTGTCCGCCAGCAGGATCAGCTCTGCCTCTTCCCGCTTGCCGGATAAGAGCGTCTCCAGGGCTTCCCGGGCATCCATGTCCTGTATGTTGGCCAGGATCACGTCGGCCTTGGCGGCCAGGTCCTTCCGGGGGCTGTCGCTCTCAGTGAATGTATGGGTGAAAGGTTCCAGCGGGGCTGCCTTTTTTATGATGTCAAAAAGCCTGTCCTGTGATCCGGCTAAATAGAAATGAATATG
>CAMTBF010000062.1 GCA_947068385.1 uncultured Lachnospiraceae bacterium | reverse complement strand
GGAAGCGGAAACGATAGGACAGAGAAAGGAGGACAGAGCCATGGCAGCAGATAAAGGACAGACAAAGAAAAGCGGGCAGTCCAGCCAGATGGCCGCCATGCGCCAGGTGCTGCGCTATATCCGCAGATACTGGCTGATGGTAGGCTTCTCCCTGGCGCTGGCAGCGGTGACCGTGGTGCTCACCCTCTATGTGCCTATCCTCACAGGGGACGCGGTGGATCTGCTCCTGGGAGAGGGCATGGTGGCCTTCCCGGCGGTCTTTTCGATCATGAAGAAAATCGGCATCGCCGTGGCCGTGACGGCCCTGTCCCAGTGGGTGATGAACACCTGCAACAACCATATCACCTACCATGTGGTGAAGGACATCAGAGAGGATGCCTTCGAGAAGCTGGAGAAGCTCCCCCTGAAATACCTGGACGCCCACGCCTACGGCGACATCGTCAGCCGGGTGGTGGCGGACGTGGACACCTTCGCGGACGGCCTGCTCATGGGCTTCACCCAGCTGTTCACAGGCGTGCTGACGATTATCGGCACCCTGATCTTCATGATGGTCACCAACGTGCCCATCGCTCTGGTGGTGGTGTGCATCACCCCGGTGTCCTTCCTGGTAGCCAGGTTCATCGCCACAAGGACCTACTCCATGTTCAAGCTCCAGTCGGAGATTCGGGGAGAGCAGACCTCCCTGATCGAGGAGACCATCGGAAACCAGAAGATTGTGAAGACCTTCTCCAGGGAAGAGGCGGTGAAGGAGCAGTTCGGGGAAATCAACGGCAGGCTCCAGGGCTGCTCCCTGCAGGCCATCTTCTTCTCCTCCATCACCAATCCCGCCACCCGCTTCGTCAACAGCCTGGTGTACGCGGGGGTGGGGATATTCGGCGCTTTCGTGGCCATCCGGGGCGGCATCAGCGTAGGGCGGCTGTCCTGCTTCCTAAGCTATGCCAACCAGTACACCAAGCCCTTCAACGAGATATCCGGCGTGGTGACAGAGCTCCAGAACGCCCTGGCCTGTGCCGCCAGGATTTTCGAGCTCATAGACCAGGAGCCTCAGGTGCCGGATGCCCAGGACGCCAAAGTGCTGACGGACGCGGCGGGCAACGTGGCTCTGGAGAACGTCTATTTCAGCTATGTGCCTGAGCGGAAATTGATCCAGAATTTCAACCTCACCGTGAAGCCCGGACAGCGGGTGGCCATCGTAGGCCCCACGGGCTGCGGCAAGACCACAGTGATCAACCTACTGATGCGCTTCTATGACGTGGACAGCGGGCAGATCAGGGTGGACGGCACGGATATCCGGGACATCACCAGAGGGAGCCTGCGCACCAGCTACGGCATGGTGCTCCAGGAGACCTGGCTGCGCAGCGGCACCATCCGGGACAATATCCGTATGGGAAAGCCGGGAGCCACCGAAGAAGAGGTGATACAGGCAGCCAAAGCAGCCCACGCCCACAGCTTCATCAAGCGCCTGCCCCAAGGGTACGATACGGTCATCACGGAGGACGGCGGCAGCCTGTCCCAGGGCCAGAAGCAGCTGCTGTGCATCGCCAGGGTGATGCTCTGCCTGCCGCCCATGCTGATCCTGGACGAGGCCACCTCCTCCATCGACACCCGCACGGAGATGCGGATCCAGAACGCCTTCGCCCGGATGATGGAGGGCAGGACCAGCTTCATCGTGGCCCACAGGCTCTCCACCATCCAGGAGGCGGACATCATCCTGGTGATGAAGGACGGCAACATCATCGAGCAGGGGAACCACCAGACGCTGCTGGAGCAGAAGGGATTTTATTCTACCCTGTACCATTCTCAGTTTGAAGGTTGAGGTACAGATAATATTTGATATGGAAAAGCTGTCGGATAGCTTTGGTCTGTCCGGCAGTTTTTCCATAGACGGGGGAGCGGGATAGGAGGAGTGGGATGATTTACACAGTTACGTTCAATCCTTCACTGGATTACATCGTCTCGGTAGCGGATTTCAGGCTAGGCCTGACCAACAGGACGGACTCGGAGCTGATTTTGCCGGGTGGGAAAGGCCTGAATGTCTCCATGGTCCTGAGCAATCTGGGGATTGACAATATGGCTCTGGGCTTTGTGGCAGGATTCACGGGAGCGGAAATCATTCGCCAAGTAGAGGGGATGGGAGTGAAATCCGATTTCATCCGGCTCCCGAACGGAACCTCCCGAATCAACCTGAAGCTGAAATCCATTGATGGGACGGAAATAAACGGACGCGGCCCCCAAATAGGCGAGGAGGCTGGTGAGAAGCTGATGGAGAAGCTCGATGCCTTAGGGAAGGGGGATGTGCTGGTGCTGGCGGGAAGCATCCCGGACTCCATGCCGGATGACATCTACAGGAAAATCATGGAAAGGCTGGCCGGGAGAGGCGTAATGATTGTCGTCGATGCCACAAAGAATCTGTTGATGAATGTGCTGGAGTACCACCCATTCCTGGTGAAGCCCAACAACCATGAGCTGGGCGAGCTCTTCGGCGTGGAACTCAGGGACAGGGAGGAGGCCATGCCCTATGCCCGGAGGCTTAGGGAGCTGGGGGCCGTGAACGTCCTGGTGTCCATGGCCGGCCAGGGAGCCGTCCTGGCGGCGGGGGACGGAGAAGTTTATGCATCCCCTGCCCCCAGGGGAAAACTGGTCAACGGCGTGGGAGCAGGAGACTCCATGGTGGCAGGCTTCCTGGCGGGATGGATGGAAAGGCATGACTACGGACACGCTTTCCGCATGGGGATAGCCGCCGGAAGCGCCAGCGCGTTTTCGGAGCTGATGGCCACCAGGGAGGAAGTAATGGACTTATACAGGCAGATGGAAAGATTTAAGCTATAAAAAGGAAACGCTACCGGAGGTGGGGCAGAGATGCAGGTATATCATGGAAAGAGCGTATGCGGCGGAATCGCCATGGGCAAGGTTTCTGTGTACGGGAGACCGGAGAGCCACGTAAAGCGAGAGGAGACGCAGAATCAGGAAGCGGAGATCCGCCGTTACCGGGAGGCTACCGTGACAGCCGTAGAGCAGCTGGACAGGCTGTATGAGAAGGCCCGGCAGGAGGTAGGGGAGACCGATGCGGCCATATTCGAGATCCACCGGATGATGCTGGAGGACGGCGACTTCCAGGAGGCCGTAGAGAATATCATCCATACCCTGTCCATCAATGCGGAATACGCCGTGGCCCGGACAGCGGACAATTTTGCCCGGATGTTCCAGGCAATGGAGGACGAGTACATGCGGAATCGTGCCGCCGACATAAAAGATATCTCTGAACGTCTACTGGACATCCTCCAGGGCCGGGAGGAGGAGAGGATTCAGGCCGGGGAGCCGGTCATCATCCTGGCGGACGACCTTGCACCCTCCCAGACAGTGCAGCTTGACACAAGTCGGATCCTCGCTTTCGTGACCGTCCGGGGTTCCCTGAACTCCCATACAGCCATCCTGGCCAGGACTATGGGGATTCCGGCCCTGGTGGGCACAGGCATTTCCCTGGATGCAGATTTGGACGGCAGGCCGGGCATCGTGGACGGCGCGGCGGGCATGCTCTATATCGACCCGGACGAGGAGACCCTCGCCAGGCTGCGGGGGGCCCTGGAGGCGGAAAATGAGAAAAAGGAGCTCCTCCAGACCCTGAAAGGCAAAGCGAACATCAGCGTTGACGGCCATAGCATCCAGCTGCATGCGAATCTATGGAATATCAGGGATTTAAACGCGGTATTGCAAAATGATGCCGACGGAATCGGACTGTTCCGCAGCGAATTCATCTATCTGGAGCGGGACAGCTTCCCCACCGAGGAAGAGCAGTTCCGAATCTACCGCACCGTGGCCCAGGCCATGGGAAAAAAGCGGGCGATCATCCGCACCCTTGACATCGGCGCGGACAAACAGTGCGGTTACTTTGGGATGGAAAAGGAAGAGAATCCCGCCCTGGGCTGCCGCGCCATCCGCCTCTGCCTGACCAGACCGGAAATCTTCAAGATTCAGCTGCGGGCCCTGCTGCGGGCAAGCGCATACGGAAATCTTGCCATCATGTACCCTATGATCACCAGCGTGAAGGAGGTGCGCAGGATCAGGGAAATCGTGGAGGAGGCAAAGGCAGAGCTGGAGGCCCGGGGCCTTGCCTACGGCCATCCGGAGCAGGGCATCATGATAGAGACCCCGGCCGCCGCGATGATCAGCGACCTGCTGGCCGGAGAGGTGGACTTCTTCAGCATCGGAACCAACGACCTGACCCAGTATGTGCTGGCGCTGGACAGACAGAACCAGTCCCTGGACGAATTCCGGGACGCCCACCATCCCGCGGTGCTGCGGATGATCGAGCTGACAGTGGAAAATGCCCACAGGGCCGGAATCTGGGCGGGAATCTGCGGAGAGCTGGCGGCTGACCCGGAGCTGGTCGGGGAATTCCTGGCCATGGGCGTGGACGAGCTGTCCGTAGCGCCGGAGAGGATCCTGCCGCTGCGCAAGGCCATACGGGAGACAGACGTCTCCGAATATCTCCGCACCCGTTAAAGCCGACATGCCCCTGACTCGGGCGGAAACCATCACGGATCGATGGCGGATCCGGCGGCTGGAGATACAAAAGAACACGCCCAAAAAAGCGGCCGAACGGGCAGGCAAAGCCGAAGCCGGTACTTAAGGATTCGCCCCGATCCGCCGATATATACTATGGGTTCTAATTGTACGCACATATCCACATTCCAAAAATGGGAGGGGCTGCCATGAGATTACAGAACAACATCACCGTCTTCAGCGGGGACACCCGGAACAATGCCCAGGCGGAATGGGTGAAGAAAGAGGGCACATACAGCTACGATAAGAAGAGCAGGACCGTATACGCCGGGAATTTCCTGAAGGAATTCCCTCTCCGGGAGAAGCTCCAGCAGAAGAAGGCGGAAGCCCAGCAGCGCGCCATGAAGATCGTGGGGGATGCCTGGGCCGGGGACAAGGTGATAGACGATGAAATCGGGCAGCGCCAGGATCATATCCGGGAGCTGAGGGAGGACAATAAAGACGCCCTGGAGAATCTGAAGGAATTCCGCCAGATGGAGGACGACCTCCGGGAGGGATTCGGGGTGGCATCCGACAGCGAAGAGCAGATGGATCTGGAGATCCTTAAGCGCGATGCCCGGGGTGCCCAGCTCACGGAGGAGGAGAAAGAGCGCCTGAAGACAATCCAGGAGAACGGGATTACGGAGTACCAGAGCCGGGCCCTGGAAATCGATAAGACAGCCTCCTACTATCGGAAAATCGTTGCATCCAATAACGAGGCGGCTTATGAAGAGTCAGAGGTCATAAAAGGCATCCGTGCGGAGCGGAACAAATACCATCCCATGCTGGACGCCCAGGAGCAGGCGGAGGACGTGCTGGCGGCTGCCCGGGAGGAGATCATCGGCATCGTGGAGGAAGAGGCCAAGGAGCATCTGGACGAAGAGCAGGAGAAGCGCGAGGAGCAGGCCGAGGCCATCGAGGAGAAGAGGGAAGAGCAGGAGGAGATCCTGGAGAAGCGGGAGGAGAGAGAAGAGGAGCTGGAAGAGCTGATCGAGGATATGCCCGTGAAAGAGATGACCGACCTGAGCCAGACCGTAGACGAGGTCAAGCAGCAGGTCCAGAAGGTGCTGAACGAGGCGAATCTCCTGGAGGAGGACATCAAGGGCGCCCAGGTGGACCTGAACGTCTGAGCGAAAACCATGCTGCGCAGAATCCGGCACCATACAAGCGCGGCGCAGCCGGTCTCCATAGGACGCGAAGATAGACTCTGAAGTCGGATGCGACAGAATGGGAGCTAAGGGGGCAAGACATGAACATACAGAACAACATCACGATTTTCACAGGCGACACTGCCGGCAACGCTCAGGCAGCGGGGAAAGCGAAGGAGGATCAGATATCACAAGATTCCCGGGGAAAGGGCACGACCATCTACGCCGGGAACCTCCTGCCGGAATCCCCTCTGCGGGACAGGCTGCAGCAGCGCCGGGCCCAGGCCCAGGAGCGGGCCATGAAGATTGTGGGCGATACCTGGGACGGCGACAGGAAGATCGACGGGCAGATCCAGCAGAGCAGGGACCGTCTGAGGGAACTGCGCTCCACCTACAAGGACGCCAAGGACCGCCTGCGGGCGCTGGAGGCGAAGAGCGATGAATGGATGGCCTATTATGAGATAGAACCCGACAGCCAGGAGCAGCAGGACCTGGAGCTTCTGAAAAAGGAGCAGGCCTCCCAGCAGCGTTGGACGGGCATCCAGCTGACGGAGGAGGAAGAGACCAAGCTGGCCGAAATCAAGGACAAGGGGATCACGGAGTACCAGAAGGTCCAGCTGGAGGTGAACGAAGAGGCGCTGATCCATCAGAAGACCGTCTTTTTCACAGGGCGGGACATCGAGAAGGAGAATGCCGTCATCCGGGGCATCCGTCTGGAGCGCCTGAAGAAAGCCCCCATGCTGCAGGCTCAGAAGCAGGCCCAGCAGGTCATGGAAGCCGCCCGGGACGAGGCCATTGGCATGATTGTGGAGGAGTCCAAGGAGCATATCGACCAGGAGCAGGAGAAGAGGGAAGAGGAAGCCGAGGCCATCGAGGAGAAGAAAGAGGAGCAGGAGGAGATTCTGGAGGAGCGGAAAGACCGGGAGGACGAGATGGAGGAGCTCATGAAGGATATGCCCCTGGAGGAGCTGTCCGACCTGAAGAACGCCCAGACGGAGATGCAGCAGGAGATCCAGAACCTGGTCAGCAAGATGAACCTGGTGGCGGAGGACATCAAGGGCGCGAAGGTGGACACCAACGTATAAAGAAAGACGGAAATGCCATGGGGAGGACGGTTCTCGTGGCATTTTTCATAGAGACGATGACAGCGGCCATGGATTCCGGAGAACACGGCATTCATGAGACATATGACGGGAGGAGAGGGAAAATGATCGATTTGCATCTACATCTGGACGGATCCATAGACCCAGGGGATATGCCGCGCCTGGCGGAGCTGTCGGAGGCCGCGCTTCCACAGGTGGGCGAGGAGGAACTGCGCAGCCTCCTGTCCGTGGAGCCGGACTGCAGGAACCTGGGGGAATATCTGGAGAAATTCCAGCTGCCCCTTCGGGTGCTGCAGACCGGGGAGAGCATGGAATTTGCCGTCTATCGGCTCCTGGAGAGACTGGACGGGCAGGGGCTGTGCCATGCGGAGATCCGGTTCGCCCCGCAGCTCCATCTGGAGAAGGGGATGACCCAGGAGGAGGCCGTCAGTGCGGCAGCGTCAGGGCTCCGGCGGGGAATCAGGGATTTTAGGCTGTCGGCCGGATTGATCCTGTGCTGCATGCGCGGGGAGCGAGGCAGGGCGGAGAACATGGAGACGGTGGCCGTGGCGGAGCGCTTCCTGGGGAGGGGCGTCTGTGCCCTGGATCTGGCGGGGAACGAGGCCGCCTATCCCACGGACAGGTTCTCCGATGTCTTCCACAGGGCCATGGAACGGGAAATCCCCCTGGTCATCCATGCAGGCGAGGCCGCAGGGGCGGACAGCGTCAGGACGGCCCTGGAGCTGGGCGCTGTCCGCATCGGACATGGGATCCATGCGGCGTCGGACGAGGGAGTGATGGAAATCCTCCGGGACAGGGGCATTTTCTTAGAGCTGTGCTACTCCAGCAACCTCCAGACAAGGGCGGTAGGCTCGCCGGAGGAATATCCGTTGGAGAGGTTCCTGGGCAGGGGGATCCGCGCCACCGTCAATACGGACAACATGACCGTATCCGGCACCAGCCTGAAGAGGGAGTACCTGCTGCTGCAGGAACGGTTCGGGCTTGGCGTGGAGGCGCTGAAGGGGCTGGCAATCAACGCGGCGGACGCCGCCTTCGTCACGGAAGGGCAGCGGACGGCCCTGAAGGGGCGGATAGAGAGGGAGTTCCCGCAGTGGCTGCGCGCCGGAGGGCGCTGAAGCGGCAAAAGGGAAGTGACATGGGGATCGGACTGTGCTAAAATAGAAATACAGGGACGGCGGACATAGCGCCGTCAGGATAAAGGAGGGGCAGGGCCGGATGAGATATGACAAGATCACGGGCTTCGCGGACGAGATCGCGGAGGATGTGGATACCCAGTTCCGGGTGCTGAACAAGCTGGATATCAGGTACTTTGAACCCAGGGGAATCGACGGGAAGAACATTGCGGAGCTTTCTGACGGAGAGGTGGCCGCGCTGAAGGAGAAGATGGAGCGCTGCGGGATCAGGGCGTCCTCCATCGGCTCCCCCATCGGGAAGATAAGGCTGGACGAGGACTTCCAGGCGCACTTTGAGAAGTTCCGGCGGGTGGTGGACATCGCGGAAAGGCTGGATGCCGGATATATCAGGCTGTTCAGCTTCTATCCCCCTGAAAAGCCTGATGCCGCGGCAGGGGAGGGCGATGGAGCCGCCCATGAATGGACTGCCGCGGAGCGCGCGGAGGTGATCGACCGCCTGGGCAGGATGACGGCGTATGCCAGGGAGCGGGGCGTGGTGCTGCTCCACGAGAACGAGAAGGGCATCTACGGAGATACCGTGGAGCGCTGCGCGGATCTGATGAGGGAACTGGGCTGCGGGCATTTTCAGGCAGTGTTCGACCCGGCCAACTTCGTGCAGTGCGGCCAGGATACCAGGGAAGCCTATGAGGCTCTGCGGAGCTTCATTGCCTATGTGCACATCAAGGACGCACGGATGGAAGACGGAAGCGTAGTACCGGCCGGGGCCGGTGACGGCAATGTGGAGCATATCCTGAAAGCCCTTTTGGACAGCGGGTACGAGGGATATCTGAGCCTGGAGCCCCATCTGGGCAGCTTTTCGGGGCTGGCCGCGCTGGAGCTGGATGACAAGATGCAGAACCTCCCCCAGGGCGGAGAGGGCACATTTACGCTGGCGTACCGGGCGCTGGAAGAGATTGTGGATAAAATAATCAGGTAGGAGGAGCTGTACTGATGGAAAAGGTGAGATTAGGCGTAATCGGTTTTGGGAACATGGGAACCGGACATGTGAAAAGCGTGGCGGAAGGAAGGGTGCCGGGCATGGAGCTGGGGGCGATCTGCGACTCCGCCCCGGCCAGATGTGAGGCGGCGAGGCAGGCGTATCCTGAAATCCCTGTATTCGGCGATGCGCAGGAGCTGTACCGCAGCGGTCTGTGCGATGCGGTCATCATCGCCACGCCCCATTATTTCCACCCGCCCCTTGCCATAGAGGCATTCCGCCATGGCCTGCACGTCATCACGGAGAAGCCGGCAGGGGTCTATACGAAGCAGGTAAAGGAGATGAACGCCGCCGCGGCGCAGTCCCACAGGAAATTCGGCATCATGTACAACCAGCGGACCAACCCCGTGTACCAGAAGCTGCGGGAGATGGTGCAGAAGGGGGAGCTGGGCCATATCAAGAGGATCACATGGATCATCACGGACTGGTACCGCCCCCAGGCTTACCACGACAGCAGCACATGGCGCTCCACCTGGAAGACGGAGGGCGGCGGTGCGCTGATCAACCAGAACCCCCACCAGCTGGATCTCTGGCAGTGGATGTTCGGCATGCCGGACAGGATATTCGCCAAGGCCAGCTTCGGCAAGTATTATGACATCGAGGTGGAAGACGATGTGATGGCGTTCTTCGAGTATGACAATGGGACCACCGGGGAATACATCACCTCCACCGGGGAGGCGCCGGGCACCAACCGCCTGGAGATCGCCTGCGACATGGGCAAGGTGGTGGTGGAGCACAACAGAATCGTCTTCCATCGCAACGTCATATCGGAGCGGGAGCACAACCGGGTGAACACGGCTCCCTTCGGAACCCCGGAGTGCTGGGAATGCAATATTCCGGCAGACTTTTCCGGCGGGCCCCAGCATGTGGGGATCCTGAGCAATTTCGCCGCTGCCGTGTTGAACGGCACACAGCTTCTGGCACCGGGGGAGGAGGGCATTTTCGGGCTGACCATCTCCAATGCCATCCATCTGAGCGCATGGACAGGGGAGACGGTTGACGTGAAACAGTTCCCGGATGAGCGGTTCTACGAAATGCTCCAGGAGAAGATCAGCAGATCCACTGTCGTGAAGAAGGAATCCCAGGTAATCGTGGACAACAGCAAGACATATTGAAGGGACATGTGAGGAGGGGCCATGTCGAATGACTTTTCAAAGGGGAAGGTCTGGCGGAATATCATATCCCAGGCCATTCCCCTGATGCTGGCACAGATGGTGCTGCTTTTGTACAATGTGGTGGACCGTGTCTATATCGGGCATCTGCCGGGAGCGGACAGCATGGCGCTGACCGGCATCGGGCTGGCGTTTCCGCTGACCACGCTGATCGCGGCGTTCACCTACCTGTTCGGCACGGGAGGGACGCCCCTGTTTTCCATAGCCAGGGGGGCAGGGGAGGAGGAGCGCGCGGAGAGGATACTGGGAAATACCTGCGCGCTGCTGGTTGGCTGTTCTGTGGTCATGTTCCTGTTCTGCTACCTGCTGCGCAGGCCGGTGCTCTATCTGTTCGGGGCCAGCGACGCCTCCTATGTGTACGCGGACGCGTACCTGCGCATCTACCTGCTGGGGACGCCCTTTGCCATGCTCTCCACGGGGCTCAACGGCTTCATCAATGCCCAGGGCTTTCCGAAGACAGGCATGATGACCACGCTGATCGGCGCGGTCCTGAACCTGATTCTGGATCCCGTGTTCATCTTCGTGCTGGATATGGGCGTGGGTGGAGCGGCCCTTGCCACGATTTTGAGCCAAATCGTATCCTGCGTCTGGGTGCTGCGCTTCCTGACCGGCAAAAAGGCAGGGCTGCATATCCGGAAGAAGAACCTTCCCGTGGACTGGAAGCTGGCCCGGGAGATCGCCGCCCTCGGCATGTCGGGCTTCATCATGCAGGGGACGAACTGCCTTGTGCAGGTGGTGTGCAACGCCACATTGAAGATATACGGCGGGGATCTGTACGTGGGCATCATGACGGTCATCAATTCCGTGCGGGAGATTCTGTCGCTGCCGGTGAACGGGCTGACCAGCGGCTCCCAGCCGGTGCTGGGGTACAATTACGGGGCGAAGCGGTACGACCGGGTCTGCCAGGGGATCCGCTTCACGGCCTGCATGGGCATCCTGTATACCCTGTTGGCCTGGCTGGTGGTGATACAGTGCCCCCATCTGCTGCTATCGGTGTTCACGGAGGACGCCGCCATGCTGGAGGCGGGGACCGGCGCGCTGAAGCTGTACTTTTTCGGATTCTTCTTCATGGCCTTCCAGTTCACCGGCCAGTCGGCCTTCACCGCATTGGGGTATTCCCGGCAGGCGATTTTCTTTTCCCTGCTGCGCAAGGCCGTGATCGTGGCGCCGCTGACCATGCTCCTGCCCAGGCTGGGGATGGGCGTGGACGGCGTGTTCTGGGCGGAGCCCATCTCCAACTGCATCGGCGGGCTGGCCTGCTTCATTACGATGTATTTCACGTTATATCGGAAGCTGAAGCGGGAGAGCGTCCCAGGTATGGAATTGCCAACCGAATAAAGGCTTTACACCTTGCCAAAGGGCTGCTGGGTTTCGCGAAAATACAGAGTCCTACAACTGAATATAAGCCCGGGATTCCGAGCAAAATAAAAACCAATCAAACTTGCTTTGATTGGTTTTTGATTAAGGGCTTTCAGAAGCTGCTGACGGGAATCGGACCCGTGACCTCCGCACTACCAATGCGACGCTCT
>CAMTBF010000061.1 GCA_947068385.1 uncultured Lachnospiraceae bacterium | reverse complement strand
GCATCCTCCAGGCCCTGGCGGTGACCGGCCAGGTGTCCTACGGGGCGGCCATCCCTATCATCATGGGCCAGAACATCGGCACCTGCGTCACCGCCATGCTCTCCTCGGTGGGGGCCAACAAGAACGCCAAGCGGGCCGCCATGGTGCATCTGTCCTTTAACTGCATCGGAACGGCAGTGTGGATATCGGTATTTTCCGTGGCCAAGGGGATATTCCATCTGCATTTCCTGGAGGAGCCTGCCTCCCTCCTGGGCATCGCCGCGGCCCACTCCGTCTTCAACATCCTGTGCCTGCTGTTGATACTGCCCCTGTCGGATGCTCTGGAGAAGCTGGTGACCAAGCTGGTGCCGGAGGAGCGGCGGAAGGAGGAGTACATGGAGCTGGACGAGCGCCTCTTTGCCGCGCCCTCCATCGCCCTGGAGCGCTGCCACAGGGTCACCGGATCCATGGCGGAGCTGTCCGCGGCGTCCCTGAAAGAGGCCATCGCCGCGCTTGGGGGCCTGACCCCGGAGCTGGCGGCAGCCATCCGCCTGAAAGAGGAGAAGACGGATTACTACGAGGACATCTTGAGCACCTACCTGGTAAGGCTCAGCGCCCTGCAGATCTCCGCCGCGGACAGCACGGAGGCGGCAAAGCTGCTGAAGACCATCGGGGATTTCGAGCGGATCTCCGACCATGCCGTGAACCTCCTGGGGGCCGCGGAGGAGATGGCGCAGAAAGAACGCAGCTTCAGCCCTGCGGCCCGCCGTGAGCTGGAGGTGCTCTGCGGGGCGGTGGAGGAGATACTGGACCTGTCCCTGAGGGCGTTCCTGGAGCAGGACCTGGAGGCCGCCGCCGCGGTGGAGCCCCTGGAGCAGGTCATCGACCACCTGAAAGACCAGATGCGCACCAGACATATCCTGCGGATGCAGCAGGGGGGATGCTCCATCACGGCGGGATTCGTGTGGTCAGACCTGCTGACGGATCTGGAGCGGACGGCTGACCACTGCTCCAACATCGCCGGGTGCATGCTGGACATGGCGGGTCAGGACATGAGCCTCCATGAGCATCTGCGGGAGTTCCGCAACCAGAGCCAGGACTTTCGCCGGAGATTCGCAGAGTATATGGAGAAGTACGCGCTGACGGAGGCCTGAAAAGTCGCTCATTTTTTGCGGAGAATCAGAAAAAAGTCGCTCATTTTTTGCGGAGAATTAGGAAAAAGTCGCTCATTTTTTGATTCCGGTTGAATAAAAGGGTTTTTCTCTGTATAATATTGCCGAGATATAGTATAGAAGAAGAGCATTCCAAAGGAAACGTTTAAAAGGGAGGCTTCAACCAATGAAAAACCCAAAAAGCTTCAGCCGCATCATCGCATTTTTCAAGAAAGAGACCGTGCTCTGCATCGCCGCCGTCCTGGCGGCGGGCTCCATGTGCTTCGTGCCGCCGGACAGGGGATATCTGGAGTATCCGGATTACCGGGTGCTGGCCCTGCTGTTCGGCCTGATGCTGGTGGTGGCAGGCCTGCAGGGCATCGGGCTCTTCCGGTATCTGGGCTCCCGGTTTCTGGAGCGCATCCGGGACACCAGGCAGCTTGGCTTCCTGCTGATGGCGCTGTGCTTTTTCAGCAGCATGTTCATCACGAATGACGTGGCGCTGATCACATTTGTCCCCTTTGCCGTTATGACCCTGGAGATGGCGGGACAGTCGAAGCGGCTGATCCATGTGGTGGTCCTGCAGACCATAGCGGCGAACCTGGGCAGCATGCTGACGCCCATCGGGAACCCGCAGAACCTGTACCTGTACACCAGGTTCGAGCTGTCCATGGGGGATTTCCTGAGATATATGCTGCCTCTGGCCCTGCTCTCCCTGGTGCTGCTGACGGCGGCCGTGGCGCTGCCCGGGAGGGAGGCATTGACCGCGGCGCGGTCGGAGAGGGCCCAGGCCCCTGACGGGAGGAAGCTGGCCGTGTACATACTGCTGTTCCTGGTCTGCCTGGCCTGCGTGCTCCGGCTGTTGACCTGGCCGGTCATGCTGACTGTTCTGGTCGTGACGGTTCTTTTCGTGGACAGGAAACTGTTCGGAAAGGTGGATTATTTTCTGTTGCTGACGTTCCTGTGCTTTTTCCTGTTCATCGGCAATGCTGGGCGGATCCCGGCGGTGTCCGCCATGCTGCGGGAGCTGATAGAGGGCAGGGAGCTTCCCGTAGGCGTGGCCCTGAGCCAGGTCATCAGCAATGTGCCTGCGGCCATCCTGCTGTCAGGGTTCACGGACAGCGCCAGGGCGCTTCTGTATGGGGTCAACATCGGCGGGCTGGGCACGCTGATCGCCTCCCTGGCCAGCGTGATCTCCTACCGGCTCTACGGCAACAGCCAGGGGGCCCGGAAAGGGGCCTATCTGAAGGCTTTCACGCTGTACAACGCCGCGTTCCTGGCAGTGCTTTATGCCGCTGCGGCGCTGCTTTTGCGGAATTGAGAATCGAGAAAGGCCTTGAAACGTCGGCTGCTGTATGATATACTTGATTAGATGTACAAATGCGCGAATTCTTGATTTCATGGTCCTACTGCAAAATAGGCTGTGGAATGATTCGGGAAGTCCATTTGATCGGATAAGGAGGCAAGGTGACGATATGAGACGTATTTTGGTGGTGGATGACGACAAGATGAACCTGAGGAGGACAAGGCTGATCCTGGAGAAGTATTACGATATACTGACGGCGGAATCCGGACAGGAAGCCCTGGATATGATCTGTGACGAGGAGATCGACCTAATCCTCCTGGATATCGAGATGCCGGGCATGAGCGGTATCGAGACGTTCCAGCGCATGAAGGAGCGGGGCCTGGACATCCCGGTGATATACCTGACGGCATCCGGCTATGAGGACGATGTGATGAACGCCATCCGGCTGGGTGCGGTGAACTATCTGAAGAAGCCGTTCCTGCCCCAGGACCTGATGGAGCGGATCGCAAAGGAGTTTGATAAGAAATGAGGACGGAATCCCAGACGAGCATGCATCTGCTGATGGTCTGCACGCTCAGCATAGTGAGCGTGCTGCTGAGCCTGATGGCCTTGATCATGTCGTGGGAGCTGTGGATGCTTCCCATCATCATCATCGGCTGCCTGACGGTATGGTGGCTCCATATCGGGCGGGTGGGCTCGGACATCATGTACGAGAACATATGTACGGGGCTGCTGATCATCGATTTCTTCTTCTTTGGCGTGCATCCATCCAGCCTCTATGACATCCCCATGGTGGCCTGCGTGGTGGTCCTGCTGCTCTCCCTGCTGAACAGAAAGCGGCTGCTGTATATGGCAGCCGCGCTTTACATATGCCTGATCCTGTACCATCTCCTGGTGCTCCACACCGTCAGCGCCCGGCCCGAGGAGCGGACGGTGCTGCGGCTGGTGATGGGGTTCTGTGCCGTGACGGGCTCTGTGACCGTGGCCAGATACCGCATCATCCGCAGACAGGTGGAGAAGGCCAGGTATGCCCGCATGCAGGAGCAGCTGGCCACGGCGGTGCGGCAGAACGCCGATTTCCTGTCCAATGTGTCCCATGAGCTGCGCACCCCGGTGAACATGGTGGTGGGCATCAGCGAGGTGACCCTGGGAAAGGACATCGCTCCCGACGTCCGGGAGAACGTGCGTTCCATCAAAATGGCCGGCAAGCGCCTCTCCGGCCAGATCAACAATATCCTGGACTATACGGAGATCGTGGAGGGCACGCTGTCCGCGGCGAAGGAGCCCTATATGATCGCCTCGGTGATGAACGATGTGATCGCCATGACCGCGCTGCAGAACAACGACAGGAACAGGCTGGAAATGGTGTTCGACATCGACCCGAGGGTGCCGTCGGTGCTGATTGGCGACGCGGACAAGATTTCCCACATCCTGCGGATCCTGCTGGAGAATTCCATGAAGTTCACGGAGGAGGGCGGCATCGACCTGTGCATCGGGTTCCGGCGGGAGAGCTACGGCGTGAACCTGACCATCGACATCAGCGATACGGGAATCGGCATGGCGCCCGAAGAGCTGAAACAGATCGTGGACGATTTCTATCAGGCGGATTCCGGGAGCCGCCGGTATGTGGGCGGGCTGGGGCTGGGCATACCCATCGCCAGGGGGCTGCTCCATTCCATGGGCGGCTTTGTGCATTTCGAGAGCGCGGAGCAGCAGGGGCTCCAGGTACATATCACCATACCCCAGGGGGTGGCGGACGAAACCCCCTGCATCACGGTGCCCAATGCCTCCAAGCTGTGCATCGCGTGCTTTTTCAAGCCGGAGCGGTACAGCCGGGACGAGGTCAGGAGATACTATGACACAATGATACTCCACATGGTGGACGGGCTTGGCATCGAGGGGTATCAGGCCCACAATTTCGAAGGGCTGCTGAAGCTCCTGCGGGACCGTAAGCTGACCCATGTGTTCATCGCGCAGACGGAATACATGGCCAACCCCCCTTATTACGAGGAGCTGGCGCAGACGCTTCCGGTGGCTGTGATCGCGGACAAGGATTTCCTGCTGGAGGAGGACAGCAGGCTATTGGTGCTGCGCAAGCCTTTCTTTGCGCTTTCCGTGGTGAACCTGCTGGGCGACGAGGAGGGCGGGAACGACTTCGAGGAGGCCCAGGCCGCGGGCCGCAGGCCCTTTACCTGTAAGGGCGTGCGGGTGCTGGCGGTGGACGACGAGGACATGAACCTCCTGGTGGCCAAGGGCGTGCTGGGCAGCTACGGCATACAGGTGGACACATGCCTCAGCGGGAAAGAGGCCATCGAGCGGTGCGCCGGGACAGCCTACGATGTGGTCTTCCTGGATCACATGATGCCGGGCTTCGACGGCGTGGAGACGCTGCGGCGCATCCGGGAGCTGGACAACGGGGCCTACAAGGATCTGCCGGTGATCGCCCTGACGGCCAATACCATCAGCGGAGCCAGGGAGATGTTCCGCAACGAGGGCTTCACGGAGTTCATCCCCAAGCCCATAGAGCGGGCCGTGCTGGAGCGGGTGCTGCGGCGGGTGCTGCCGGAGGACTGTATCCACTATGACGCTGCTCCCACGGCGCCGGAGAAGCCGGCGGCGGCCGGGGCGGCGGAGGGGGATGTGGCCCCGGGAGCGGCCCGGGCATCGGCCCATGGGACGGAACCGGGGACTGTGCCGGGGACGGCTGCGGGAGAGGAGGCGGCGCGCCGGGCCGAACCGGAGGCTGCCGCGCAGACGCCTGCCGGAGAGGCATGGGCTGTCGGCGTGCCGACCCATCCCGGGGACGCTTCGGCGGCAACGTACGGGCAGGAGGAGCCCAGGGCCTATGGATCCCTGGTGCGGGCCGGGATCAACGTGGGGATGGGGCTGGACTACTGCTGCGGCGAGGAGGAGTTCTACCTGGATATGCTGCAGATGTTCCACGACCAGGCGGAGGAGAAGAGGGCGGAGCTGGTGGCCCTCTACGAGGCGGCCAACTGGACGGACTATGCGATCAAGGCCCATGCCCTGAAGAGCACCTCCCTGACCATCGGCGCGGAGGCGCTTTCCGCCCAGGCCAAGGCCCTGGAGCAGGCGGGCAAGAACGGAGATGTGGAATACATTCGGGAGAACCATCCCCTGCTGCTGCAGATGTACGGGGAGGTCTGCGAGAGCATTGCGGATTTGTAAATGGAGGTTACCGTGTTGAAAAAGTGGCTGGAAATCATTTTTGACCATAGGATCAGTCTGAGGGAGCGGATGTTCAGGCTTGTCACAGGCATCAGCATGGTGGCGCTGCTGTTCATCCTGGTTCTGGGCAGGATCACGGCGAATCTGTTCATATTGCCGGCGAGCCTGGCCTTTATCTACATAGTGGCCAGGATCAGCATCAAAAAGGACTGCATCAATACGGGGGCTACGGCTACGGTGATCCTGCTCCTGCTGCTGTTCCCGGTGGTGTTCTTCACGGGAGGCGGGCTCTACGGCGGGGTGCCCGAGTGGTTCGTGCTCTGCTTCATCTATATCAGCATCACCCTGGAGGGCAAGCGCAGGTGGTTGCTGTTCCTGCTGTGCACGGTGGAGGCATTGGTCTGCTACTACTTGGCCTACCACTATCCGGAGCTGGTGATACCCAACACCACGGCCCAGGCCTATTTCGACTCCGTCCGCTCCGTGATCCTGGTGGGCTTCCTGACAAGCGTGCTGCTCCTGTTCCAGAACCATCTCTACGAGGAGGAGAACAAGCTCACCAAAAAGCAGAAGAAGGAGATCGAGGAGCTGAACCAGGCGGAGAACCATTTCTTCTCCAGCATGAGCCATGAGATACGCACGCCCATCAATACGATCATCGGCCTCAACGAGATGATCCTGCGGGGGGAGATCTCCGATGAGGTGGCGGAGAACGCCAGGAACATCCAGGGCGCCAGCAAGATGTTGCTGACATTGATCAACGATATCCTGGACCTGTCCAAGATCAAGTCCGGCAAGATGGAGATCGTGAACGTGTCCTATGAGACCGGGGAGCTCTTCTCGGAGATCGTGAACATGATCTGGATCAAGGCCCGGGAAAAGGGGCTGGAATTCCGGCTGCAGGTGGATCCCTCCATGCCCAGCATGCTCTGCGGCGACGAGGTGCGCATCAAGCAGGTGCTGATCAATCTGCTGAACAATGCGGTGAAATATACGAAGGAGGGCTCCGTCACCCTTTCCGTGCGCTGCGAGCGGGTGGGCGTGAACCGGGTGCGGGTCTGGTACTCCGTGGAGGACACGGGCCAGGGGGTGAAGAAGGAGAACATCCCCTATATCTTCGATGCGTTCAAGCGCGTGGACGAGAAGAAGAACCGGCATATCGAGGGCACCGGGCTGGGGCTGAGCATCGTAAAGCAGCTGGTGGAGCTGATGGGAGGCGAGATCAGCGTCAACAGCGTCTACATGAACGGCTCCACGTTTCTGGTCACATTGGAGCAGGACATCATGAGCGAGAGGGAGCTGGGGACGTTCACCCTAAGCTCCCGCATGAAGGTGCACGAGGGGGAGCAGTACAGGCACAGCTTCGAGGCGCCGGGCGCCCATCTGCTGGTGGTGGACGACAACGAGATGAACCTGATGGTGGTGCGCAAGCTCCTGTCGGATACCAAGGTGCAGATCGACACGGCGTCCAGCGGCGCGGAATGCCTGCGGCTGACCCAGTACCAGCATTACGACTGCATCCTGATGGACCACCTGATGCCGGAGATGGACGGGATAGAATGCCTCCATGCCCTGCACTCCCAGCCCGGGGGACTGTGCCAGGACGTGCCGGTGATAGCCCTCACCGCCAATGCGGGGAGCGACAATCAGCAGATCTACCGGAAGGAGGGCTTCAGCGGCTACCTGGCCAAGCCGATCAGCGGCGCTCTGCTGGAGGCCGCCGTGCTGGGCATCCTGCCCAAGGAGCTGGTGACCTTGAGCGAGACCGCCAGCCAGTCGGAGATTGGAAAGGACGTGCTGATCTTCGAGCAGGCCAAGCGGATATCGCTGATGGTCACCACGGACAGCGTCTGCGACCTGCCGGAATCCCTGAAGCGGGAGTTCGGCGTCAGCGTATGCCCTTACTATATCTGCACGGACCAGGGGCGGTTCCTGGACGATTCGGAGCTGATGGCGGATGAGCTGCTGGCCCATATGGCGGAGGGCAAGAGCGGCGTCTCCCAGCCCCCGGACGTGCAGGACTATGAACGCTTCTTCGCGCAGAAGCTGACGGAGGCGCAGAACGTGATTCACATCACCATGGCGAAGCATGTCAGCGAGGGATACCGCAACGCCCTGGAGGCCGCCAAGTCCTTTGAGAACGTCACGGTGATCGACTCCGGGCATCTCTCCAGCAGCATGGGCCTTTCCGTGCTCTACGCGGCCCATATGGCGGAGAACCACGCCTCCAGGGACGATATCGTGAAGACCGTGAAGAAGCTGCGCCGCTATATCTCGTCCGCGTTCATCATCGACAGCACCCATATGATGTGCAAGGCGGGGCAGATCTCCAAGCGGGTGCAGGTGATGTGCGACGCCCTGCTGCTGCACCCGGTGATCGTGCTGCGCAAGAGCCGGATGGCGGTGAGCAGCATGGAGATGGGGAGCTTCTACCATGTGATAAAGGGCTATGTGCGCAAGACGCTGGCGAATCCCAGGGGCATCGACAGGCGGATCCTGTTCATCACCTACGCGGGGATGAGCGAGGAGAGCCTGCAGTACATCCAGGATCTGGTGCGGCAGTACTGTCCTTTCGAGCGGGTCTATCTGCAGAAGGCCTCTTCCGCCATCGCCAGCAACTGCGGGCCTGGCTCTTTCGGGCTGCTGTTCATGAGGAGGAACGAGGCCGTGATCTCCTATTCCGAGGGCTATAGGTAGGGGAATCCCGAGCGGTAGGACAGCGGGGCCTCCCCTTGGCAGGAGGCCTCATATTTCTTGACATATCAGTTGAGATATACTATGATAAATGGGGGGTATCGATATGGTAAACTTGGTCATCGCGCTGGAGTGCTTCGGCATCTGCCTGACTTTTATCGCGCTGATTCTCCTGCTCAACGGAGAGGGGGCCAGGGAGCAGAAGTTCCTGATCTTCATCATGTGCGGCTCTCTGGTGCAGAACGTGGGGTATCTGCTGGAGCTGACTGCTCCCACGGTGGAGGCTGCCGTCACGGCGGTGACGGTGGAGAACGTGGGCTCCGCTTTCGTGCCGCTGTTCTATTGCTGGTTTACCTATCTCTATTGCAGTGCCGCCCCGCCCAAGAGGCTTTTGCGGATTCTGGCTATAGTCAACTTCTTCGTGCTGCCCACGGTGTTCTTTAACTGGCACGGCCTTTTCTACAAAGAAGTCAGATGGCTGACGGCCCCGGACGGGTTCCACTATGTCAGCATCACCTATGGCCCGCTGTACACTCTCTTCATGTTCACCCGCATCATCATTCCCTATGGGCTGTGCATGTTCACCCTTGCCCGGGCCATCCGTGTGCGCTCGGACCGGCAGGTGAACCGCCAGTACTGGACGATCCTGGGGATCTCCACTTTGCCGGTGATCGTGCTGGCGGGCTATGTCCTCAAGCTGGTGAAGGTGTTCGACTTTACACCTATGACGCTGGCTATCTCCATGGCCATGGTAGTCATCGTGGTGTGGAGCAGGCGCAACTATGACTTCCGCCATCTGGCGGCGGAAAAGGTGCTGGAGAACCTGGGGGACGGGGTGATAGCCCTGGACGACCATGACCGGCTGGTGAGCTACAACAGGGCCGCGGCGGACATCTTCACCCGCCTGCCCGCCCACAAGCTGGGAGAGAACATCCGCGTGCTGGAGGAATTCCGGGAGGAGATGCTCAACGAGGACATCCCCCAGAGCTTTTCCATCAACGGCCAGCACTATGAGAGCCACAGCAAGAAGATCATAGACGAGAACGGCAGAAAGCAGGGCTGCGTCATATTGATCCTGGATATGACGGACATCAAGGCCTATATCAACGAAATCAAGCGGGTGCGCCAGCAGGCGGAGAAGGCCAGCATCGCCAAAAGCGAATTCCTGGCCAACATGTCCCATGAGATCCGCACGCCCATGAACGCCATCATCGGCCTGAACGACATCATCATGGAGGAGTGCGCGGACACCCAGATCTACGCCTATGCCAAGAACGTGCAGTCCGCCGCCAGGAACCTGCTGGCCATCATCAACGATATTCTGGATCTGTCCAAGGTGGAGGCGGGCAAGATGGAGCTGGTGCCCACGGACTACTACATAAAGATAGTGGCGGATGAGATCGTGGGCATGATGGACATGGCCGCCTCCCAGCATGGGCTGGTCATGAAGTACGAGCTGGACGACCGCCTCCCCTGTGGCTACAGGGGCGACCAGGGGCGGATCAAGCAGGTTCTGATCAATATCCTCAGCAATGCCGTCAAATTCACCAAGAAAGGGTATGTGCACATCAGCATCACCGGGGAGCCCGGGGAGAACGCGGACGAGGAGCTGCTCACTTTCCGGGTGGAGGACACGGGCTGCGGCATCCGGGAGGAAGACCTGGGCAAGATATTCGAGGATTTCCGGCAGGTGGACTCCAAGCGCAACCGAAGCGTGGAGGGCACCGGGCTGGGGCTGGCCATCGTGAAGCAGCTGGTGGAGCTCATGGACGGCACCATCCGGGTGGACAGCACCTACGGTAAGGGGACTCTGGTCACCATCACCATCCCCCAGAGGATAACGGACAGCACCCCCGTCTGCGAGATGCCGGAGATCTCCCAGACGGAACAGAGGGCGGGAGAAGCCTTTACGGCGCCGGGCATCAAGGTGCTCATCGTGGACGACAATGTGATCAACCGCAAGGTGGCCAGAGGATTCCTGAAAAGCTACGAATTCGACCTGACGGAGGCGGAGAGCGGGCCGGAGGCCATCGAGCTGGTGCGGGACAACCGGTACGACATCATCTTCATGGATCATATGATGCCCATGATGGACGGCATAGAGGCCACGGAGATCATCCGCAGGGACTGCGGGGAGAACGGCACCGCCCCAGCGGTGATCGCGCTGACCGCCAATGCCATGGAGGGCATGCGGGAACAGTTTTTGAGCAGCGGCTTCCAGGATTTCATCGCCAAGCCCCTGGACAGGAAGGAGCTGAACCAGCTGTTGCTGCGCTGGGTGCCGGAGAAGTACAGGCAGACAGAGACGGAGGGCAGCGGGGCGGAGGATCAGTGGAACCCGGAGTCCATCCGCATCGAGGGAGTGGACATGAAGGCCGCCATGCAGTTTTTCTCCGGTGACGAGGAGGAGTTCCTGGATCTGCTGGAGCTTTACTGCATGGACGGAAAGCGCAAGACCGAGCTGCTGCGCCAGCTTGCGGACGCGGATATCCAGCGCTACCAGATTGAGGTGCATGGCCTTAAGAGCGCCTCTGCCAATATCGGAGCCATGGAGCTCTCCGCCATGGCCAGGGCGCAGGAGAATGCCGCTGCGAAAGGGGACAGCGCCTTTATCGCCCGGGAGTTCCCTGCGCTGCTGAAAGTATACGAAGCGCTTCTGCAGAATATCCAGTCTTTCCTGGAGCAGAGAAGACAGGAGGGGGATGCGGAGGACGCAAAGCTTCCTCCCCTGACCGCGCAGGAGCTTAAGGAACAGATAGGCACGGCGCTGGATCAGCTGGAGCATTTCCGGTCCAGGGAATGTGCCGAAGGGGTGGAAGAGATTCTGCGCCACGAGCTGTCCGAAGAGATGCGGGAACGCCTGGAGCAGATACAGACCCAGCTTAAGCTGTATGAAGATGACAATGCCGAAGAGCTGTTGCGGCAGCTTCTGGCCATATTTGAAAAGGAGGAAGAGCGCAAATGACCCAAACAAGAGGCGGATACGGCAAAAAGTGTATCCTGGCAGTGGATGACGCAGCAATTATCTTATCGAGGATTTGGGATGCCCTGCGGAACGATTATGAGGTGACCACCGTAAATTCCGGGATACGTGCTTTGAAATATCTGGAGCAGGAGAAGCCCGACCTGATTCTGCTGGACATCCGGATGCCCATTAAGGACGGCATCCAGACGCTGAGGGAGATACGCGCCATGGAAGACCGCAGCGACATCCCGGTGATCATGCTTACGGGAGTGGAGGATTCCCAATCCGTCCTGGAGAGCGCCAAGCTGGGAATCTGCGACTATATCCTGAAGCCCTTTCATGACGATGATCTGCGGAACCGTATCCAGCGGGCCCTGAATCCTGGG
>CAMTBF010000060.1 GCA_947068385.1 uncultured Lachnospiraceae bacterium | reverse complement strand
GGATTGGGGGCGCTTTGGCAGGAAAAAGGGATTTTTCAGGTAAACCAATGCAGGGATGACCTGGTATATTAATTCGGCATTCCGTCCTGTAAGGTTGTGAAATTAGTTCTTTAGAAGAAATGATTAATATTGAGAGGGTGCAGCTTAATAGGTATATGCGATTAAGATGCACCCTCTCATTCATGACAATGGAAGACTCGCGAAGAGGAGGTCTTTTGCAGGGCTCTGCGGGGGGTATTTCGCTTGCGGCCTGGGGGATGGCGGCAGGAGACGGGGATCGGGAAGCTGAAATCCATTTTATGGTAGATGGAGAATGGGGAAGACACGGGCATGAGATGGGGGAGGATAGCATGAGGGGAGAAGAAACGGCTTCACCGATGAAGAGGATCATGGGGCTGGTCTGGAAGAACTGGTATCTCTACATACCCAGCGTCCTGGCCACCATGGCGTACCTGATACTGGACATGGTGATGGGGAAGCTCACCGGGGAGACGCTGGATGCGGCCACGGCGGTGGACGGGGCATTCTGGAACCGGCTGGCGTGGATGATCGCGGCACCTTTCCTGGCGGCGCCTTTCCACACCATATCCATGCTGACAAAGTATAGGATGTCATCCAAGGTAGTCATGGAGCTGCGCGTCGCGGTGGGGAGGAAGGCCATGAGGCTCTCCATCCCCGCGCTGGAGGAGCAGAGGAGCGGGGACATCATGGCGCACTTGGGGAGCGAGCTGGGGACAGTATACGGGTTTGTGGGATACGGCCTTTCCATGATCACCACCCTGTTCACCTCGGTGTTCGGCACTATGCTCTTCATGTCTGTCATAGACATGAGAATGACCGTCCTGTTCATGGGCGCGTCCCTTCTGGTGCTGCCGGTGAGCCTGTGGATCTCCAGGCCCTTTAAGGACATGGAGGAGGCCCTGCGCACGAAGAACGGCCTGGCCCAGCAGGCGGCCAACGAGGGCCTGCAGGCAGCGGCGGTGGTGAAGTCCTTCCAGCTGGAGGGCTTCGTGGGCAGACGGTTCCGGGAGGCCCTGGGAAAGTCGCTGGCAGTGGACCTGCGCATGCAGAAGGCCACGGCCGCCATGAACGGAACGGGGGTATTGCTGGGATACCTCCCCATGATGGCCATGCTGGCCTTCGGGGCGCTGCGGGTGTCCCAGGGGACGCTGACAGTGGGCATGCTGCTCTCCCTGACGGTGGTCAGCAAGCATTTCGTGACCTGGCTGACCCAGGTGCCGGATGTGTTCGGCTACATACAGAAGTGCAGCGGCGCCTGCACCAGGCTCTTCCGGTATCTGGATCTGCCCGAGGAGAGCGGCGGGACGCAGACGCAGCCCCTGGAGGAGGCGCCTTTCGTGGAGTTTGAAGACGTGTCCTTTTCCTATCCGGAATCCCACCGGCTGATAGAGCATCTTGGCTTTTCCGTAAAGGAGGGGGAGACCGTGGCCCTTGTGGGGGCAAGCGGAAGCGGGAAGAGCACGGCCCTGAAGATGATCTGCGGCTTCCTGATGCCTACGGAGGGACAGGTGCGGGTTCGGGGCCATGCCGTCAGCGACTGGGCCCTTGGCCCCCTGCGGGATCAATTGGCCTATGTGACCCAGGACAGCTACCTGTTCCCGGGCAGCATCCGGGAGAACCTGCTGGCGGCCGACAACAAGGCCTCTATGGAACGGCTCCGGGAGACCTGCGCCCGGGCGGGCATCCTGGAATTCGTGGAGGAGCGGGGATGGGACGCGGCAGTGGGGGAGAAGGGGATCGCCCTCTCCGGCGGGGAGAGGCAGCGCATCAGCATAGCCAGGGCCATGCTGAAGGACGCCCCAATCCTGCTGCTGGACGAGGTGACGGCAGCGCTGGACGGGGCGGCGGAGCAGCGGATCCAGGGCTCCCTGGCCAGGCTGATGCAGGGCAGGACCACGCTGATTGTGGCCCACAGGCTGTCCAATGTGGTAGACGCCGACCGGATACTTGTCCTGGACGGCGGCAGGGTGGTGCAGCAGGGGACCCACAGCCAGCTGCTGGAGACGGATGGCCTCTATGCGAGGCTTTACCGGCTGCAGATGGGGGCTCCCGGGTGAGGTTTATCATAATAAAACAGCGTCTGCCCCGCACGGAAGACGCGGAACTAAAATAGGAGGCATATCATGGCATACATTCGAGAGAAGACAGAAGAGCTGACCGGTTACCAGGTGGGCGGGAGGTTCCGCCCCTCCGTGGACCTGGACTGCGATTTCGTCATGGTGTATGGAATCGACGATACCATGCCGGAGCGCATCCGGGAGTACAGGGAGCGGGGCTACGTGGTGCACCTGATGACGGGCATCGCCTGGGGCGAGTACCAGGACTACCTGGACGGCAAATGGGACGGCAGGAAGCACTGGGACGAGGGCCAGGTCCAGCGGGACGGCGCGGGGGTGAACCACAATCCCACGGTTCCCTACATGGTCCCCACGGTGGCGTTTTCGGAGTACCTGACGGAGCGGATGAAGATCGCGGTGGACGCCGGGGTGGAGGCGATCCATGTGGAGGAGCCGGAGTTCTGGGACAAGAGCGGCTATTCCGAGGCCTTCAAGCGGGAGTACGAAATCCATTACAGGGAGCCCTGGAGGCCCCAGCACGAGGATCTGGACGTGCGCTATAAATCCGCCAGGCTGAAGGCCTATCTGTACTGCCGCACCATCGACCGGGTCAGCGCGGCCCTGAAGGAATACGCCAAGGTGAAGCACGGGAAGGACCTAAGGTTCTATGTGCCCACCCACAGCCTCCTGAACTACACCCAGTGGAAGATCATGAGCCCGGAGGCGGCGCTGATAGGCCTCGCCGGGGTGGACGGCTACATCGCCCAGATATGGACGGGCACCAGCCGGGAGGCCAATGTCTACGAGGGGGTCTACAAGGAGCGCACCTTCGAGACGGCCTACCTGGAGTACGGCGTGATGCAGGAGCTGGTGAAGGGGACGGGGCGCCGGATGTGGTTCCTGAACGACCCCATAGAGGACCTGGCCGGCTATACCTGGGACAATTACCGCTACAATTACATCAAGACCGCCACCGCCTCCCTCCTCCATCCCCATATCTGGCATTATGAAATCTGCCCCTGGCCCCACAGGGTCTTCGAGGGGAAGTATCCCAGGCTCCAGCCCAGGATAGAGGAGAAGATCGAGGACAGCATCGAGACGGAGGAATCCAAGCCGATTCCCCAGGCTTACGCCACTTTGCTGTCGGGCATGTTCCAGCTCTTCGGGGATATGGAGCAGGAGGACGTCTCCTTCGAGGGGTACGTGCCCGGGGTGGGCCTGTTCATGTCGGACAGCGGCCTGTTCCAGCGCACCTTCCCGGACGGCATCGTCACCGGGAAGCCCATAGAGGAGCGGTTCCGCAGGGCCCTGCACAAGAATTCCGGCAATGCGGTGGACGAGGAGCAGGCGGCGGCCCTGATGCGGGAGATCCAGGGGGACGATTCCATGATGAAGGATTTCATCCAGAGCCCCGCGTTCCCCCAGTTCTTCGGCATGGCCCTTCCTCTGGTGAAGTACGGCCTGCCCATAAAGCCGGTGCAGCTGGACAATGTGAGGCGGTTCGCGGGCTACCTGGACGACTGCCGCTTCCTGATCCTGAGCTATGAGTACATCAAGCCGGAGGCGCCGGACGTGAACGCGTCCCTGATCTCCTGGGTGAGGGCAGGGGGGACATTGCTCTACATCGGGGACGGCAGCGACCCCTTCCACGGGATCTCCTCCTGGTGGAGGCAGTCGGGCTATGGGAATCCGGCGGAGCATCTGTTCGAGATGGCGGGGATGGAGCCCGGCCCGAAGGACGGCGAATATCCCGTGGGCCAGGGCAGGATTATTGTCTGGAACATGCTGCCCGCAAGGCTGTGCCTGAACCGGGACCTCACCGGGGCCTACAGGGAGCTGGTGAGGGAGGGGCTGAAAAAGTGCGGCGCGGACTGGCAGTACCGCAATGACCTGACCCTGCACAGAGGGCCCTACGTCATCTCCGCCGTCATGGACGAGAGCGTAAGCGACGCGCCCAAGGTGTTCCAGGGGCTGTATGCCGACATGCTGGAGAATGATTACCGGATTATCGACAAAAAGGAGATTGGGCCGGACGGGAACGCCATCCTGTTCGACTTCGGGAAGATCCAGGGGGAGACCTTCCGGATCGTGGGCACCTCCGCCAGGGTGGAGCGGGCAGACCTGACGGACGCGGGAGTGTGCCTGCGCTTGAAGACCGCGGACAATATCAGGGCGTTCACCAGGGTGCGCCTGCCGAAGGCGGTGGCAGAGGTGAGCGCGGTGGACGAGGACGGCAGAGAGGCAAAGGTATCCGCGCAGTGGGACGAGAGGACCCGGACGCTGCTGGTCTCCTACGACAGTGAAGCGAAGGCGGTGGAAGTGACGGGGCGCTATGGCCAGGGCTGAGATTTTCAATATACAGCATTTTTCCGTCCACGACGGGCCGGGGGTGCGGACGGTGGTCTTCTTCAAGGGCTGCAACCTGCACTGCGCCTGGTGCCACAATCCGGAATCCATCCGCAGGGAGGCGCAGATCCTCTGGTATCCCGAGAAATGCATCGGCTGCGGCAGCTGTGTGGAGCACTGCCCCCGGGGGGCCCACAGCTTCCGGGAGGGCGTGCACGCGATTGACAGGGAGAAATGCGGGCACTGCTTCCTATGCTGTGAGGAATGCTATGCGGACGCGCTGGTGCGGGTGGGAGAGCAGCGGGAGACGGAGGACATTTTCCGGGAGATCGAGAGGAACCGGGGGTACTTTCGGCAGTCCGGCGGCGGGGCCACCTTCTCCGGCGGCGAGTGCATGCTGCAGCAGGAGCCGCTCAGGGAGCTCCTCGCGCTGTGCAGGCAGGCCGGGATTCACACGGCGGTGGACACGGCGGGCAATGTGCCCTGGGAGTTCTTTGAGAACGTGAGGGGGCTGACGGACCTGTTCCTATACGACATCAAGGCCTTCTCGCCGGAGGTCCACCGGGCCTGTACGGGGGTGGGCAACCAGCGCATCCTGGACAATTTCAGAAGGCTGGCGGCAGAGGGCAGCAGGATGCTGGTCCGCATCCCCTATATCCCCGGCTATAATGACGGGGAGCTGGAGGCCATAGCCCTGTTCCTGAAGGGCTATCCCGAAATCCCGGCAGAGCTCCTGCCCTACCACAGCCTGGGCGATTCCAAGCACCGGGCCCTGGGGGAGGAGGAGCTGCCAAATATAGCAGCGCCGGATAAGGAGGCCGTGGCGGAGCTGAAGAGGAGGTACGGCTTCCTTTAAAGCAAGGGGAAGGGACGGCCCTTTGGCCCGCTGCGGGAAATTTGACAAGATATGGCCGTCAGGGCAGGGGAGTCCGCTTCCCTGGCGGCCCATGGAGGAAGTATGAATACAGAGAAGGTTGTAGTGTCCCGGGAAGTCATGGACAGGATCGGGCGGCTGCATGACAGCAAGCTGGCGATCAACGAAAAAAAGATAAAAAGGCACGGCTCTATCGATATCGACGATCACGGCTTCATCGACTTCGAGGAGTTCGCCTTTGAGCCCGAATGCGCGGCTGACGGCAAGGTACACGGCTGTGCCCTGATTGGCAGGAACCTGCGCCGTTTCCTGAACGAAATGCCCAAATACATCAATCCGGACAGCGCGCTGGCCACCTGCTGGGTGGGGACCTTGGACCGCTTCGTCCCCCTGGGGATCGGGGCGGAGGACATCCCCCGGGAGCTGGAGGAGACCAGGCGGAAATACCGCATCACCCAGCCGGGCTTTGGGGCCATGAACCATCTGTGCCCGGACATGGAGATCGGGCTGAAGGAGGGCTGGCAGGGCCTGCTGGAAAAAATCCGCCATTATCGGAGGAGGAACCGCCCCGCGGATCCGGATTTCTACGAGGGGGAGGAGCAGCTGGTGCTGGGGATCCTGGAGTGGGTGGAGGCCCATGCCCGGCTGGCGGAGGCGCTGGCGGCAGGGGAGAGCGACCCCTTCCGCAGGAAGAACTATGAGGAGATCGGGAGGATCAACGAGGCCCTGACCCAAAGGCCCCCGGAGACCTTCCGGGAGGCGGTGCAGTTCCTGGCCCATTTCCAGTCCGTGGACAGAACCTACTACGCGGGAGGCGCGCTGGGGGCTTTGGACACCCTGCTGGAGGACTATTTTGAGCGGGATGTCCGGGCAGGGATCCTGACGGAGGAGGAGGCTGTCTGGATCCTGGCCAGCCTGTATTTCAACGACACCCACTATACCCAGATCGGGGGCCTGACGCCGGCGGGAGACAGGGAGGTGACATCCAGGCTGTCCTTCGTGATCCTGGACGCCATGCACCTGCTCCACATTCCCACCAACCTGGGCATCCGCGTCCATGCCCCCCTGGAGGGCCAGGGGGAGGCGCCTGAAAAATTATTGCGCCGGGCGGTGGAATATACTCTTGCAGACGGATACGGAGTGTGCTATTCTTTGGAAAAAGGGATCGCGGAGGGCTATGCCAGGAACGGCTTTCCTGTGGAGCTGGGGAGGATGCGCGTGAAATGCGGCTGCAACTGGGTGGCCATACCGGGCAGGGAATACCCGCTGCAGGATGTGACCCGGGTGAACATGGCGGTGGCCCTGCACTATGCCCTGGAGGACCTGCAGAAGGAGGGGGAGCCTTCCCTGGAGCGGCTGTGGGAGCGCTTCTGCAGCCATCTGGACGCGATGGTGGACTGCATCAAGAGGGGCTATGACCGGCACTATGAGGTCATGCAGAGGAACCTGCCGGAGATCGTGCTGAACCTGTTCATGCACGGCCCCATCGAGAGGGGGCTGAACTGCTCCAACGGCGGCGTGGACATCCTGGACCTGAACATCGACGGCATTGCCCTGGCCACCGTGGCGGATTCCTTCGCGGCGATCGAGCAGCGGGTGGTGGAGGAGAGGAAGATGACCTGGGAGCGGCTGTTCCGGCTTCTGGCCACCAACTATGAGGGGGCGGAGCGGGAGCGGCTGATGCTGAAGAATATCCGCAGGTTCGGCTCCCCGGAGAGCAGGGCAGAGAGCTGGGCCGTGAGGATCCGGGACTACTACGTGGCCCTCTGCAAGGGGACGCCCACGCCGAAGCACTATCTGATGGTGGTGCCGGGCATGTTCTCCCACGGGGACGTCTACGCCTACGGAAAGACCCTGGAGGCCACCCCCAACGGCAGGTTTGCCGGAGAGCCCATCTCCCATTCCTCGGAGCCGGATCCCGGCTTCGCCAGGGGCATAGACACCTTTTCGCCGGTGCTGAAGGCCAATGCGGTGGCCATGACCCAGGCGGGGTACGGCAATTCCGCGCCCCTGCACCTGGACATCGACACGGGGCTTGTGGAGAGCGAGGGCGGCGTGGACGCGCTGGTGGCGCTGATCCATGCCCACGAGCAGGCAGGGGGCACGCTGATCAATATGAACTGCGTGTCCAGGGAGAAGCTCCTGGCCGCCCATGAGGATCCCGGGTCCTATCCGGATCTGGTGGTGCGCGTGACCGGGTACTCCGCGTTCTTTGCGTCGCTGTCCAGGGAGTACAGACAGCAGATCGTGGATCGTTTTTTGAGCGCCTAGGCCAGGAGGCCTGATGTGGCAGCTTCAAAATTTGATAGAAAAAGGAGAAAGATTATGAAAGTAATGCATTCTGAATGGAAGGACAGGGTGAAGCACTGGATGCGCACCCTGAAGGACGACCTGTACCAGCCCCTGGGGGAGATTGCCTGGGAGGCTTTCCCCACCATGGAGTACCTGACACCGGAAGAGGCTCAGAAGGGGCCTTTCCAGCCGGTGGCCCCGGGCTTTACCTGGGGGCATGAGTGGGAGTACTGCTGGTTTCGGGGGAGCATCGCCCTGCCGGAGGAGGCAAAGGGCCAGCGGATCGTGATGGATCTGAAGCCCCAGGGGGAGTCCACCCTGTTCGTGAACGGGAAATCCTTCGGGACCTACCGGGCGTCCTGGGTGATCGAGCCCCATCACTTCATAGAGGACAATGTGCTCAGCACCTGCGCCCAGGGCGGGGAGCGGTATGACATCCTGATGGAGACCTATGCGGGCCATTTCATGCCCGAGGCCCCTACGGGGGGCTGCGCCACCGGCCCGGTGCTGCCCGGTGCCTTTGAGGACACGGCCGTGGAGGGGGAGCGGCGCTCTCTGGGGAAATGCACCTTCGGCATCTGGAATGAGGATGCCTATCAGCTCTACATGGACGTGGCTACCCTCAGCGCGCTGTTGCTGACCCTGGACGAGACCTCCCTGCGGGCGGCGAAGATCGCCAAGGCCCTGCAGGAGTTCACATTGATCGCGGATTTCGAGCAGCCCAGGGAGGGCCGCATCGCTTCCTACAGACAGGCCAGGGAGGCCCTGCGCCCTGCGATGGAGGCGAAGAACGGCTCCAGCGCTCCCGTCTTCTACGCCGTGGGCAACGCCCATCTGGATCTGGCATGGCTCTGGCCCATGGCGGAGACCTACCGCAAGACCGAGCGGACCTTCGCGGCCCAGCTGCGCCTGATCGAGGAGTATCCGGAGTACAAGTTCATCCAGAGCCAGCCGGCCTCCTATGAGATGTGCAAAAAGTACTATCCCGAGCTCTTCGCCAGGATCAAGGAGGCGGTGAAGGGCGGCCAGTGGATCGCGGACGGCGCCATGTGGGTGGAGCCGGACACCAACATGGCCAGCGGGGAAGCGCTTATCCGTCAGCTGATACACGGGAAACGGTATTATAAGGAAGAGTTCGACGTGGACAGCAAGGTGCTCTGGCTCCCCGATACCTTCGGCTACACGGCGGCCCTGCCCCAGATCCTGAAGGGCTGCGACGTGGACTACCTGGTGACCCAGAAGATATTCTGGTCCTACAATGAGGGGGATCAGTTCCCTTACCATTACTTCACCTGGGAGGGCATGGACGGCAGCCAGGTGGTGTCCTTCCTGCCCACCAGCTACACCTACCGCACGGATCCGATCGAAGCCAACAATATCTGGAAGAAACGGACCCAGGTGCAGGATCTGGAGGCTTTCCTGATGCCTTACGGATACGGCGACGGCGGCGGCGGCCCGGCCAGGGACTACATCGAGTACGCGAAGCGCCAGGAGGACCTGGAGGGCAGCGTGAAGGTGAAGATGGCTGGCCCCATGGAGTTCTTCCATGACATGGAGGAGAAGGGCGGCCCGGTGAACACCTACGTGGGAGAGCTGTATTTCAGCGCCCACAGGGGGACCTACACCTCCCAGGCGGCGGTGAAGAAGAACAACCGCCGCAATGAGCTTGCCATGCGGGAGGAGGAGTTCTGGAGCAGCTTAGGCCTGGGACGGGGCCTGGAGTATGACCTGGCCAAGGCGGACGCCCTGTGGAAGGAGCTGTTGCTGCACCAGTTCCATGACATCCTGCCCGGCTCCAGCATCGGACGGGTCTACGTGGAGGCCAACAAGGCCCATGAGGCCATCCACGCGGGGGCACAGGAGCTGCTGAATCAGGCGATCGAGGCGCTGACAGAGCGGAAGGATGAAAATGCCGTGACGGTGTGGAACTCCTTGAGCTTTGACAGGAAGGCTCTGGTGGAGCTGCCGGAGGCCTTTGGAGCAGGGGCCCGGACCCTTGAGGGCCAGGCTTTGCCTGTGCAGAAGACAGAGGCGGGCGTGAAGGCTATCGTGGACATCCCCTCCTGCGGCGCGGTGTCGCTGGTGCCCGCAGAGGCCGGGGCTTCCGGGGATGGCGCGGAAGCGGCTGTGTCCGTGAAGGAAGAGGGAGACGGCTATGTGCTGGAGAACAGCCAGGTCAGGGCGACTGTGGACGCAAGGGGCGAAGTGGTGTCCTTTGTGCTGAAGGAGTCCGGCAGGGAGTATGCGGCGCAGCCTATGAACCGGTTCCGCCTGTACAAGGACGTGCCCCGGATGTTCGATGCCTGGGACATCGATTCCAACTATATCCTGCAGGAGGTGAAGGCTGTCACCCAGGTGACGGTGGAGAAGGTCTCGGATGGCCTGGAGGGCGTGCTGAAGGTCACGGGGAGGTTCAGCGAGTCCGGCTTCACGCAGTATATCCGCCTGGCCGCGGACAGCAGGAGGCTGGTGTTCGACACTGAGGTGGACTGGAAGGAGCTTCACAGGCTGCTGAAGGTGTCCTTCCCGGTGGACGTATACGCGGAGAACGGCATCAACGAAATGCAGTTCGGCTATGTGGAGCGTCCCGCACATCGCTCCAGGCTCTACGACAAGGACAGGTTCGAGGTGTGCAACCATCGCTACAGCGCCCTCTGCGACGGCTCCCACGGCGCGGCGGTGCTCAACGACTGTAAGTACGGCATCAGCATGAACGGCAACGCCCTGGAGCTGACCCTCCTGCGGGCCGCTGCCTCTCCTGAGATGCGGGCGGACAACGGGCAGCATTCCTTCACCTATGCCTTCACGGCATGGGAGGGGGCGTTCGCTGACAGCGATGTGGTCAGACAGGGCTATGAGCTGAACGTGAAGCCTGTGGTGAGCAAGGGGGCAGTGGAGCGCTTCAGCGCTGTGAGCGTGGATAAGGCCAATGTGATCCTGGATACCATGAAGCCTGCGGAGGACGGAAGCGGGGATGTCATCCTGCGTTTGTACGAGGCCAAGAAGGCGGCTACAAAGGCGGAGGTGAGCCTGCAGCTGGGCGTGAAGAAAGCGTACCTGTGCGATATGCTGGAGAACGTCATCGAGGAAGTGCCTGTGGCGGACGGGAAGCTTGTCCTGCCGTTCAGGGCGTTTGAGATCAAGACCGTGAGAGTGGAGCGGTGAGGCTGAAACTGAATATGCAAATCGGGTAGGGGAAATTTTTCCCCTGCCCGCTGCACGGCATTAGCGGCACATTTCTGCTGTGCGGGCCTGTGCATAAAAAACGAATCCTCCGGTCATGCCGGAGGATTTGCGCAGGAAGGGAAAATGGGACGGATGCTATGTCTCCGTAGTGCGTAGCGAGCTTGTGGAATGAGTTGGCTGCGGTGCGGTCAAGCTGGATTTGACTTGACGCTTAACGACAAACGGATTTTCGTGTCAATCCATTGGCGGCATTCTACAGTGGCATGGCTTTGCGACACAAAATTTTCAGACAGGGAGATGACAGGATGAAGATAGTGACTTTCAATATTCGATGTGATTACGGTCAGGACGGGGACAACGATTTCTGCTACCGCAAGCCCCTGATTTTAGAGAAGCTTGCGAAGGAAGAGCCGGACATCGTCTGCTTCCAGGAGGTGCTGCCCCATGTGGCCGCCTGGCTGAAGGAGGCGCTTCCCAGGTACTATGTCATCGGCTGCGGGCGCAGCGAGACACTGGAGGACGAGCAGGCAACCATTGCCTATCGCCGGGACGCCTTCAACCTGATTCAGATGGAGACCTACTGGCTGTCGGACACGCCCTATGTGCCCGCCTCCCGCTATCCGGACCAGAGCACCTGCCCCAGGGTGACCACGGAGGCGGTCTTTGAGGAGCTTGCCACGAAGCGGGTGTTCCGGGTGGTGAACACCCATCTGGACCACGAGGGGGCCGGGGCCAGGGAACAGGGGATGCGGCAGATTATGGAGAAGCTGGGCCGGGCGTCACTTTTTGCCGATGCTCCCGTCGTCATCACGGGGGACATGAACGCGGAGCCGGACAGCCGGGAGATGGGGGTGGTGCGGGAGTATCCTCCCTATACCAATGTGACGGAGGGAATCGGCATCACCTATCATGGCTACCTGCGGACGGAATCGCCCTGCTGCATCGACTATATCATCACGAGAGGGTTCGCCTGTGAGAGCGTGGAAAAGTGGGAGGATGTAAAGGACGGGGTGTTCCTTTCCGACCATTACCCGGTGTGCGCCGTGCTGCGGCCTTAGGGGTATCCTTGGGGCATTCTTAGGTTATCCTTAGGGCATACCTAGGCTATCTTTGCCTCATGGACGGCCGGAAAAAGTGCAATAATCTTAAATAAACAAGAAAATTTTTATGAGGCTTTTGATAATTTTGAAATTGAA
>CAMTBF010000059.1 GCA_947068385.1 uncultured Lachnospiraceae bacterium | reverse complement strand
GCGTCCGGATGCCGCACTCTCTGTACCTGGCTGTAGGTCTTCACGAACTCAATCTCCGAACGCACCGTGACGAATTCCGACGCGTTGCGCAGGGCGTACCGGAAATATTTGGACAGATTATAGGAGAAGTCCCTGATCTCCTCGGTCTTCTTATTGAAGGCCAGGCTGTGGATCACGCTGAGGGAATTCAGCAGCAGATGGGGATTGATCTGGAGCCTTAGGTTGATCAGCTCCTCCTTCTCCTTCTCCAGCTTCAGCTCATAGGCCTCGATCTTCAGGTTCTGGCTGTAGTCCAGCATGTGGTTGAAGGCCTGCTCGATGCTGCCGAACTCCCTGGTCCTGGAAAACTCCTGGATCCGGTACGCGATATTGCCGTCCAGGACCTCCTGCATGGCGGAGGAGATCCGGCCCATGGGAACCAGGAACCGCCTCTTGATGGCAATCAGGAACACGGGAATAAAGGCGGCCAGCAGGGCCGTCATGAACAGCAGCGCCTTGGCCCTGAAGGACACCCCGCTCTGCATGGCATCCTCCGGAAAGTACAGTCGCAGGGTCACCGGCATCACGGTGAATCCCTCCTCCAGCACGGCAAGCCTGCGCTCCTTCCCCACATCCTCCGCTCCCAGAGGCGTCTCCTCTGTTCCCAGGGACATCTCCTCCTCCCCCAGCACCAGCGTCAATATGTCCCCCTGGCTCAGCCCCATGTCAAGCCGCTCCCACAGCTCGTTAAGGCTGATTACGAAGCCCACCTCCAGATATGCGTTCCGATAGCCGCAGAGCAGGAACTTCCCCTCCCCGTACTCTGCCACGCAGGGGTTCAGATAGGGCTTGTCCAGGGGAATCCTCTCCTCCAGGTATTCCTGTGCGTCGATGGATATGCGGTCCTTCCTCTTGGACATATAGATGTCCTCATTGTGGGGAACATAGACATAGAAGCCGGACACAAGCGGAAAATAGCTCATCAGATTGGACAGCTCGTCGTTCAGCCAGACCCTGGCCTGCTGATACCGGGTATCCGTCTCCTCCCGCCACAGGGCCGCATAGGCGTTGTCCTTGTACAAGAGCAGCTGGAGATAGTTCTTCACGCCCGCCAGGCTGGTGTCGTACTGCTCCACCAGGATGTTCATGCCCGTCTGTTTCGCTGTCAGCACCTGCTTCCTGGCCTCCGCCAGATTTGCCCGGCTGGCGGCCAGGGACAGTCCCACGGCAGGGATGCTGATCAGCAGGAACAGGGAAAGGATCTGGAATCTGAACGTATGCATGAAACGCTTCACCTTATTTCTCCTCGAAGAAGCCGTTCTCCCGCAGGGCTTTGATATATCTGGCCAGCGCGTCCTGCCAGGTAGGCAGGCGGTGGAAGCCGTTCTGGGTCAGCTTCTCCTTGTCCATCCGGCTGTTGGCCGGGCGCTTTGCCTTCGCGCCGTACTCCTCCGTAGTCACCGGCACCACGTTCATCTCGATGCCCGCCTCCTGGAAGATGGCGCAGGCGAAGTCATACCAGGAGCAGATGCCCTCGTTGGTGGCGTGGTAGATGCCGTACTTGTCCGTGAGCACCATGTCCACCAGGAGCTTCGCCAGGTCATAGGTGTAGGAGGGGGATCCGAACTGGTCATTCACCACCCGGATCGTGTCGTGGTTCTTGGACAGGTTCAGCATGGTCTTCACGAAGTTCTTGCCGTTGACGCCGAAGGTCCATGTGGTGCGGACGATGAAATACTTGTCCAGGAGCTCCTTCACCGCCAGCTCCCCCTCATATTTCGTCAATCCGTATACGCTCTGCGGATTGCAGGCGTCATCCGGCTTCCACCCTGCCGTGCCCTTGCCGTCGAACACGTAGTCGGAGCTGATGTAGAGCATGGGGATGTCCAGCTCCCTGCACACTTTGGCGATGTTGCGGGGGCCCTCCGCGTTCACCCTGCGGCAGGCCTCCTCATTGTCCTCCGCCGCGTCCACCGCCGTGTAGGCGGCGCAGTGGATCACCGTGTCCGGGGCCGCCGCCTTGATGACCCTGTCCACGCTGCCCGCATCGGTGATGTCCATCTCCTGAATGTCCACGCCCACGGCCTCGATGCCGCGCTTCTCCAGCTCCTCCACCACATCGTGGCCAAGCTGCCCTCTCACTCCCGTCACAAATATCTTCATGCTCTGTCCCTCTCCGCCCGGCTCTTGGCGGGCAACCCGCCTTCAGCAGGCAACCCGCCTTCGGCGGGCATTCAATCTATCATTACCATATGGCAAGAGGGTGCCGTCTCGTTCGCCGCACCCTCCTGCCTTATCGTTCCGCCGTCCGCCCTGTCCCTGAAAACCGCATATCCGCGTCATTCAGCCTGTGGCCACGGCCGCGTTCCCTCTCTTCGGTTTCGTCCGGCTCTATTGGTCCTCTTCGGCCATGTCGTCCTCTTCCGCAGCGTCCTCCATGTCCTCTTCGTACCCTTCCTCGTCCTCGCCGTCCTCTATATCCTCTTCCTCGTATGCGTCGTCCTCCTCCGCATACGCGGCATCCTCTTCCTCCGTCTCATCTGCGAAGCCGTCGGCATCCGACTGGTCAGCCTCTTCGATCTCCCCGTCCTCCACGGGCTCCTCCGGCATATCGTCGAATCCCTCGTCCCCCAGCTCGTCAAAGGAGATGGTCTCCAGCTCGTCCGTGTTCAGCCTCGTGTTGCGGTAGCGCTTCATGCCGGTGCCCACGGGAATCAGCTTACCGATGATGACGTTCTCCTTCAGGCCGATCAGATTGTCTATCTTGCCCTTGATGGCAGCCTCGGTCAGCACCTTGGTGGTCTCCTGGAAGGAAGCCGCCGACAGGAAGGAGTTCGTGGCCAGGGCGGCCTTGGTGATGCCCAGCAGCACCTGCTTGCCCTCCGCCAGCTCCTTGCCCTCCGCGTAGAGAGTCTCGTTCATGTCCTCGTATTCCAGCACGTCCACCAATGTCCCCGGCAGGAAGTCGGTGTCCCCGCTGTTCTCGATGCGCACCTTCTTCAGCATCTGGCGCACGATGACCTCGATATGCTTATCCGCGATGTCCACGCCCTGTAAGCGGTACACCCTCTGTACCTCCCGGAGCATATAGTCCTGCACGGAGCGAATGCCCTTGATCTTCAGCAGGTCGTGAGGGTTCACGCTACCTTCCGTCAGCTCGTCGCCGGCCTCCAGCACCTGGCCGTCCAGCACCTTGATGCGGGAGCCGTAGGGGATTAGGTAGGCCTTGCTCTCGCCGGTCTCCTCATTGGTGATGACCACCTCGCGCTTCTTCTTGGTGTCCCGCAGCTCCGCCTTGCCGCCGAACTCGGCGATGATGGCAAGGCCCTTGGGCTTTCTGGCCTCGAACAGCTCCTCTACACGGGGAAGACCCTGTGTGATGTCGTCGCCTGCCACGCCGCCGGTGTGGAAGGTACGCATGGTGAGCTGGGTGCCGGGCTCGCCGATGGACTGGGCCGCGATGATGCCTACCGCCTCGCCCACCTGCACGGGCTCGCCGGTGGCCATGTTGGCCCCGTAGCATTTCGCGCAGATGCCCACATGGGAGCGGCAGGTGAGGATGGTGCGGATCTTGATCGCCTCGATGGGCTCTCCCTTCTCGTCCACCCCTGTGCTCAGGATCCTGGCCGCCCGGCCGGGGGTGATCATGTGGTTGTGCTTGACGATCAGCTCCCCGTCCTTGTCGTAAATGTCCTCACAGGAATATCTCCCCGTGATCCTGTCCTTCAGGCTCTCGATGGTCTCCTTGCCGTCCATGAAGGCCTTCACCGTCATGCCCGGGATCTCCGTCCTGTCCTCGCTGCAGTCCACCTCCCGGATGCTCAGCTCCTGGGACACGTCCACCATTCGCCGGGTCAGGTAGCCGGAGTCGGCGGTGCGCAGCGCCGTGTCGGACAGGCCCTTGCGGGCGCCGTGGGCCGACATGAAGTACTCCAGAACGTCCAATCCCTCACGGAAATTCGACTTAATCGGCAGCTCGATGGTACGGCCCGTGGTATCCGCCATCAGGCCACGCATGCCCGCCAGCTGCTTGATCTGCTGGTTGGAGCCACGGGCGCCGGAGTCTGCCATCATGAAGATATTGTTGTATTTGTCCAGACCTGCCAGCAGCACGTCCGTCAGTTCCTTATCGGTCTCGTTCCAGGTCTCCACCACCGCCCGGTACCGCTCCTCCTCGGTGATCAGGCCCCGGCGGAAGTTGGTGGAAATCTTATCCACGGTGGCCTGGGCCTGGGCCAGCAGCTGGGGCTTGCTCTCCGGCACGGTCATGTCGGAGATGGACACCGTCATGGCGGCCTGGGTGGAGTATTTGTAGCCGATGGACTTCACGTCGTCCAGCACCTCCGCGGTCCTGGAGGCGCCGTGGGTGTTGATGACCTTCTCCAGGATCTTCTTCAGGCCCTTTTTGTCCACATGGAAGTCCACCTCCAGCTTCAGGAGGTTCTCCGGCAGGCTCCTGTCCACGAAGCCCAGATCCTGGGGCAGGATCTCGTTGAAGATGAAACGCCCCAGCGTGGATTCCACATTGCCGCTGACAGTCTCTCCCTCCGCGTTCTTCTTGGACACCCGGACGGTGATCCTGGAATGCAGGGTCAGGTATTTATTCTCATAGGCCAGTATAGCCTCGTTCACGTTCTTGAAGGACTTCCCCTCGCCCAGGGAACCCGGCCTCTCCTGGGTCAGGTAGTAGATGCCCAGCACCATGTCCTGGGAGGGCACCGCCACGGGGCCGCCGTCGGAGGGCTTCAGCAGGTTGTTGGGCGACAGCAGCAGGAATCTGCACTCCGCCTGGGCCTCCACGGACAGGGGCAGATGCACTGCCATCTGGTCGCCGTCGAAGTCCGCGTTGAAGGCGGTACACACCAGAGGGTGGAGCTTGATGGCCTTGCCCTCTACCAGGATGGGCTCGAATGCCTGGATGCCCAGCCTGTGCAGGGTGGGGGCGCGGTTGAGCATCACGGGATGCTCCTTGATGACCTCCTCCAGCACGTCCCAGACCTGATTGTCCATCTTGTCCACCAGCTTCTTGGCGTTCTTGATGTTCTGGCTGATGCTCTTCGCCACCAGCTCCTTCATCACGAAGGGCTTGAACAGCTCGATGGCCATCTCCTTGGGCAGGCCGCACTGGTAGATCTTCAGCTCCGGCCCCACCACGATGACGGAACGGCCGGAATAGTCCACGCGCTTGCCCAGGAGGTTCTGGCGGAACCGCCCGGTCTTGCCCTTGAGCATGTCGGACAGGGATTTCAGGGCGCGGTTGCCCGGGCCTGTCACAGGGCGGCCCCTGCGCCCGTTGTCGATCAGGGCGTCCACGGCCTCCTGCAGCATGCGCTTCTCATTGCGGACGATGATGTCCGGCGCGCCCAGCTCCAGCAGCCTTTTTAAGCGGTTGTTCCTGTTGATGATTCTTCTGTATAAATCGTTCAGATCGGAGGTGGCAAATCTGCCGCCGTCCAGCTGGACCATGGGGCGGATGTCGGGCGGGATGACCGGGATCACGTCCATGATCATCCAGTCAGGCATGTTTCCGGATTCCCGGAAGGCCTCCACCACCTCCAGCCTCTTGATGATGCGGGCCCGCTTCTGTCCGGAGGACTCCTTCAGTCCGGCCTTCAGCTCCTCCGCCTCCTCATTCAGGTCGATGGCCTGCAGGAGCTCCTTGATGGCCTCCGCGCCCATGCCGACCCGGAACTTGTTCCCATACATCTCCCTGGCGTCCTGGTATTCCTTCTCGGACAGGATCTGCTTGTAGTCCAGGCCGGTCTCTCCGGAATCCAGCACGATATAGGACGCGAAATAGAGCACCTTCTCCAGCACTCTGGGGGAGAGGTCCAAAATCAGTCCCATCCGGCTGGGGATTCCCTTGAAATACCAGATGTGGGACACAGGCGCGGCCAGCTCGATATGGCCCATGCGCTCCCTGCGGACGCTGGATTTCGTCACCTCCACGCCGCAGCGGTCGCAGACCACGCCCTTGTATCTGATCTTCTTATATTTTCCGCAGTGGCACTCCCAGTCCTTGTTGGGCCCGAATATCTTCTCGCAGAACAGGCCGTCCCTCTCGGGCTTCAGTGTTCTGTAGTTGATGGTTTCGGGCTTCATGACCTCGCCATGGGACCATTCCCGGATCTTTTCAGGTGAAGCCAGGCCTATCTTGATGGCGTCAAAGGTCATAGGCTGGTATGCTGTTGCCTCATTTTTTGTCTCTGACATGAATGGCACTCCTTCCTTACTCTTTAATCGGTAATCGCTCTGCGCGGCCAGGGCCGCCACGGGCCGGCATCAGAATTCCTCACCGTCCCCGTAGTCCTCGGAATCCCCTTCGAAGTCCATGTCGTCTTCCTCGTCCTCGAAGTCCTCTTCCTCGTCTTCCTCTTCAGAGCTCATCAGTTCACCGCTCTCGTCGAACTCCTGCGCCTGATATCCCATGTCGCCCAGAGAGCCATTGTCATAATCGTCGTATTTGCGGTCATCCCCCATCTCGAAGCGGTAATCCGTGTCGCCGTAGTCGATGGTCTCCATGATCTCCACTTCCGTCTGGTCCTCCCGCAGCACCCTCACGTCCAGTCCCAGGGCCTGCAGCTCTTTCAACAGCACCTTGAAGGACTCGGGGATGCCGGGCTCGGGGATATTGTCCCCCTTGATGATGGCCTCGTAGGTCTTCACGCGGCCCACCACGTCGTCGGACTTCACCGTCAGGATCTCCTGCAGGGTATAGGACGCGCCGTAGGCCTCCAGGGCCCACACCTCCATCTCTCCGAAGCGCTGGCCGCCGAACTGGGCCTTGCCGCCCAGGGGCTGCTGGGTCACCAGGGAGTACGGTCCGGTGGAACGGGCATGAATCTTGTCGTCCACCAGGTGATGGAGCTTCAGGTAATGCATGTGGCCGATGGTGACGGGGCTGTCGAAATACTCGCCTGTCCTGCCGTCCCGCAGGCGCACCTTCCCGTCCCTGGAGATCTGCACGCCCTTCCACAGCTCCCTGTGGTCGCGGTTGTCGGAAAGATACTGCAGCACCTCGGGAAGCAGCTCGTCCTTATGCTTCGCCTCAAATTCCTCCCACTCCAGATTCACATAGTCGTTGGCCAGATCCAGAGTGTCCATGATATCATTCTCGTTGGCCCCGTCGAAGATCGGGGTGGCAACGTTGAATCCAAGGGCCTTTGCCGCCAGGGACAGATGGATCTCCAGCACCTGCCCGATGTTCATGCGGGAAGGCACGCCCAGGGGGTTCAGCACGATGTCCAGGGGACGGCCGTTGGGCAGATAGGGCATATCCTCCACGGGCAGCACCCGGGACACCACGCCCTTGTTGCCGTGGCGGCCTGCCATCTTGTCGCCCACGGAGAGCTTCCTCTTCTGCGCGATATAGATGCGCACTGCCTGGTTCACGCCGGGGGAGAGCTCGTCGCTGTTCTCCCTGGTGAACACCTTGGCGTCCACTACGATGCCGTATTCGCCGTGGGGCACCTTTAAGGAGGTGTCCCGGACTTCCCTGGCCTTCTCGCCGAAGATGGCGCGCAGCAGGCGCTCCTCCGCCGTCAGCTCGGTCTCCCCCTTGGGGGTCACCTTGCCCACCAGGATGTCGCCGGCACGGACCTCCGCGCCGATGCGGATGATTCCCCTGTCGTCCAGGTCCTTCAAGGCGTCATCGCCCACGCCGGGCACGTCCCTGGTGATCTCCTCGGGCCCCAGCTTGGTGTCGCGGGCTTCCGCCTCATACTCCTCTATATGCACGGAGGTATACACATCGTCCTGCACCAGCCGCTCGCTGATCAGCACGGCGTCCTCGTAATTATAGCCTTCCCATGTCATGAAGCCGATCAGGGGGTTCTTGCCCAGGGCCAGCTCGCCCATGGCCGTGGACGGGCCGTCCGCGATCACCGTCCCCGCCTCCACATGGTCGCCCTTGAAGACGATGGGCTTCTGGTTGTAGCAGTTGGACTGGTTGCTCCTGGTGAACTTGGTCAGGTGGAACTCCGCCTTCTCCCCGTCGTCATAGGTCATCCGGATCATGGCAGAGGACACGTAGTCGATCGTCCCCGCCTTCTTCGCCACCACGCAGACGCCGGAGTCCACGGCAGCCTTGGGCTCCATGCCGGTGCCTACCACGGGCGCTTCCGTCTCCAGAAGGGGCACTGCCTGGCGCTGCATGTTGGAGCCCATCAGCGCCCGGTTTGCGTCGTCGTTCTGCAGGAAGGGGATCAGGGCCGTGGCCACGGAGAACACCATGCGGGGGGATACGTCCATGTAGTCGAACATGGAACGGGGATACTCCGATGTCTCCTCCCGATAACGGCCGGACACGGTGGTGCGCACGAAATGCCCCTCCTTGTCCAGCGCCTCGCTGGCCTGCGCCACATGGTAGTTGTCCTCTTCGTCCGCGGTCATATAGACCACCTGATCCGTGACCACAGGGTTCTTCGGGTCGGTTTTGTCCACCTTCCTGTAGGGCGCTTCGATGAATCCGTATTCGTTGATCCTGGCATAGCTGGCCAGGTAGTTGATCAGGCCGATGTTGGGGCCTTCAGGGGTCTCGATGGGGCACATCCTGCCGTAGTGGGAGTAGTGCACGTCCCGCACCTCGAATCCGGCACGGTCCCTGGACAGGCCGCCGGGGCCCAGGGCGGACAGTCGCCTCTTGTTGGTCAGCTCCGCCAGCGGGTTGTTCTGGTCCATGAACTGGGACAGCTGGGAGGAGCCGAAGAACTCCTTCACCGCAGCCGTCACGGGCTTGATGTTGATCAGGGACTGGGGCGAGATCTCGTCCGCGTCATGGGTGGTCATGCGCTCCCGCACCACCCTCTCCATGCGGGACAGACCGATGCGGTACTGGTTCTGCAGCAGCTCTCCCACGCAGCGGATGCGCCTGTTGCCCAGGTGGTCGATATCGTCGTCGTTTCCAAGGCCGTACTCCAGATGCATATTGTAGTTGATGGAGGCGATGATGTCCTCCTTGGTGATATGCTTGGGCACCAGCTCATGGGCGTTCTTCTTCAGAGCCTCCGCCAGCTTCTCCGGGTCGCCTGCGAACTCCTCCAGGATCTGGGCCAGCACAGGGTAGTACACCTTCTCCCGGATGCCGAAGTCCCTGGGGTTGCAGTCCACATAGGCCGTCAGGTCCACCATCATGTTGGAGAGGACCTTCACGTTCTTCTCCTCGGTCTGGATATATACGAAGGGAACGGCGGCGTTCTGAATCCGGTCCGCCAGCTCCATGTCCACCTTCTCGCCTGCCGCGGCCAGGATCTCCCCTGTGGAGGGATCCACCACGTCCGCCGCCAGGATCTGGTCCCGGATGCGGTTGCGCATGGACAGCTTCTTGTTGAACTTATATCTGCCTACCTTGGCCAGGTCATATCTGCGGGGGTCGAAGAACATGGCGTTGATCAGGCTCTCGGCGCTCTCCACGCTCAGGGGCTCGCCGGGGCGGATTTTTTTGTACAGCTCTAACAGACCCTCCTGATAATTCTCAGCAGTGTCCTTGGTAAAGCTGGCCTCTATCTTGGGCTCGTCGCCGAACACCTCCCGGATCTCGTCGTTGGTGCCGATTCCCAGGGCGCGGATCAGGACCGTGACGGGAACCTTACGGGTCCTGTCCACGCGGACATAGAAGACATCGTTGGAGTCCGTCTCATACTCCAGCCAGGCGCCGCGGCTGGGGATGACGGTACAGGAGTACAGCCTCTTGCCCAGCTTGTCATGTCCGATGGCATAGTAGATGCCGGGGGAACGCACCAACTGGCTTACGATGACGCGCTCCGCGCCGTTGATTACGAAAGTGCCGGTCTCTGTCATCAGGGGCAGGTCGCCCATGAAGATCTTATGTTCACTGATTTCTTCTTTTTCTTTATTATAGAGGCGCACCGTTACCGTCAGAGGCGCCGCGTAGGTGGCGTCCCTCTCCTTGCATTCCTCGATGGAATACTTCACGTCCTTCTTGCTCAGCTCAAAGTCCACGAATTCCAGACTCAAGGAGCCGCTGTAGTCCGCGATGGGAGATATGTCGTCAAAAGCTTCCTTCAGGCCCTCACCCAGGAACCACTGGTAGGAATTCTTCTGGACTTCGAGCAGGTCGGGCATCTCCAAGACCTCTTTTTGTCGTGCATAACTCATACGCGTGACCCTGGTACCGGCTGTCGGACGTATTCTGTTTTTCTCCATTGACACTTCACCCCGTTCTTTCCCTTTTTGCACTCATATGCCTGGCATAAACCAAAAAGCCTGTCGCATTCCTTGAAACAGGCACAAAAAGCCATATTTTTCACCGCACAATAGTGCACTATCCATAATATCACAAACAGGAAAAGGGGTCAAGTTGATTTTTAGAAATTTTAGGAAATTTTTTCGTTTCAGAATAAGAGAAAAGGCAGCCTGTCTCTTCCGTACAAAGCTGCCTTTTGTTCCGGCATACAGCCAAACACGTCTGGTACGTCTTTGGGCAGGTTTATTTCAGGGTAGCCTTCGCGCCTACTTCCTCCAGCTTCTTCTTGAGCTCCTCTGCCTCTTCCTTGGAGACGCCCTCCTTCAGTACCTTCGGAGCGCTCTCCACGGCGTCCTTCGCCTCCTTCAGGCCAAGGCCGGTGATCTCGCGCACGACCTTGATGACCTTAACCTTCTCGGAGCCGATCTCGGTCAGCTCTACGTCGAACTCGGTCTTCTCCTCAGCCGCTTCCGCAGGGCCGGCTGCCGCGACCACGACGCCCGCTGCAGCGGATACGCCGAACTCCTCTTCGCAAGCCTTTACCAGGTCGTTCAACTCTAATACGGTCATCTCTTTGATAGCATCAATCAGTTCCTGAGCTGTTAATTTAGCCATTTTCTAATCCTCCATTTTTTATTTTGATTTTCGGTATATGTGCAGTCCGCACACTATCAGGCAGCGTCGCTGCTGCCACCGTTCTTCTCCGCGATCTGGTTGATGACGCGCGCGAAGTTGGTGACAGGGCTCTGCAGGCTTCCCAGCAGCCTGGAAATGAGCACTTCCCTGGAAGGGATGCTGGCGATGGTCTCCATGCCCTTGGCATCGTACACGGTGCCCTCGACCACGCCGGCCTTGATCTCCAGCTTGTCGGCAGTCTTGGCGAACTCGGAGAGGATCCTTGCGGGAGCCGTGGCATCCTCGGTGGCGATCGCTACCGCGGTGGGCCCTTCCAGATACTCAGCAAGGCCTTCGAACTGCGTGCCCTTGAACGCGAAGTTCATGAAGGTGTTCTTGTACACCTTGTAGACGACTCCCGCCTCGCGCATGTTCTTGCGGAGCACAGTATCCTGCTCTACGGTGAGCCCGCGGTAGTCCACCAGGACTACGGACTGGGCATCCTTGATATGAGCGGAAATCTCGTCTACGATGGGTTTCTTTAACTCAACCTTTGCCATTTCTTTACCTCCTTATTAGATTTTGTGCCGATAAAAGAGGTTGGTACGAAAGATATAAAAATCCTCCCCAAGATAGCCTTAGGGAGGAAACACTTTGCGCTGTACTCTTCTCCTCGGTAGGATTTACGCCGGGGGAACCCCTGCACCTACTGTCTTCGGCTTTCAGGACTTCTGTATCATATCATAAGCCGTGTCCAGCGTCAACCCCTGTTTTCAAAAAATGCCGGGATTTCCGCCTCTTAGAACTTCAGCACGTTCACCTTCACGCCGGGGCCCATGGTGCTGGCCAGGGTGATGCTCCTCAGGTACTGGCCCTTCAGCGCGCTGGGCCTTGCCTTGACGATGGCGTCCATCAGGGCGTTGAAGTTCTGCAGGAGCGCCTCGTCCGTAAAGGAGACCTTTCCTACGGGCACATGCACGATGTTGGTCTTGTCCAGCCTGTACTCGATCTTACCGGCTTTGATCTCCTTCACTGCCTTGGTGACGTCCATGGTGACGGTGCCGGCCTTGGGGTTGGGCATCAGGCCCTTGGGGCCCAGCACCTTGCCCAGGCGTCCTACCACGCCCATCATGTCGGGGGTGGCCACCACTACGTCGAAGTCCAGCCAGCCTTCCTTCTGGATCTTGGGGATGAGCTCCTCGCCGCCTGTGAAGTCCGCGCCTGCGGCCTCGGCCTC
>CAMTBF010000058.1 GCA_947068385.1 uncultured Lachnospiraceae bacterium | reverse complement strand
TGCCTAATGTAATCATGCGATTGAACCCGTCAGAGTTATGCAGTCTGGTTTCACGGCAAGTGAAATCGTTAAGCAGTATACATTATGCCATGCCAACGCAGGAGGAACTGTCAGCTATGAGAATCCCAGAAGAATTGCAAAGCCCGATTGACGGCGGCGAGAGCGTCACCGTTGAATTCAAAGAATCCCATACAGACATCACGAAAGATGTCTATGAAACCGTATGCTCCTTTTCCAACCGAGAGGGCGGGCATATCTTCCTCGGAGTGAAGAACAATGGCGAAATCATCGGCATCCGGGAGGATAAAGTCGAAAAGATTAAAAAGCAATTCGTCACCACCGTCAACAACGACAGCAAAATATATCCGCCCCTCTACCTGACCCCTATGAGGCCGACGGCAGGCAAATCCTCTATATCCGCGTACCAATCTCGCAGGATGTATACGAAGATGTACTCCGGCACCAATCCGCAGTTCGTGGAGGGAGACGTGTTCCGCATCACCATCCCGCTGGCGGAAGTGGCGACCGCCACGGTGGGGCCAGGGCCATCTGATTCATCAAATGGAGCAATAAATAGAGCAATAAATGGCGCAATAAATGGCGCAATAAAACTGGCAGATTCTGAACAACGTGTGCTGGAAGCACTTTTACAAAACCCGCGCATCACGCGAAAGGAGCTGGTTGTACGGCTGGGCATAGGCGATGGAACTGTACACCGTGCAATCCAGAAGCTAAAAGCAGAGCGCATCATCGAACGCATCGGTTCCAATAAGACCGGATATTGGAAAATCAACGATACCTGACATTACAGCTCCACAACCTCAAAGCGGCGCGATTCCAGAAAACCCGGAAACCGCGCCGCTTTTCGCCTCCTAAACCTGCACCAAATGCACCAACTGTCCCACAAAATCCCCCTTCCTGTCAGGAATCCGAAGCCCCGCGTACATCAAGCAGTCCCCGGAGAGCACGACCTCCTCTCCGATTCCTTCCACTAGATAGCGCGCCGATGCCTCCAGCCCCTTCAGCCGCACCATATGGCTCTGCCTCCCGGGCCCGCACAGCACCTGGATCCAGGTCACCAGGCTCTCCCTCCTGTCCTTAGACACCACCTGCCAGCAGTCATACATATGGTTCTCCGCCCCGGAGGCAATCCGGTAATAGTCCCCCTCCCGGATCAAATCATTATATTTATGGTACAGCGCCACCTGCCCCGGCATCATCTCCCTGTCTTCCGGCCGAATCCGCGTCACGTCCAGCTCATAGCCGAAAGTCCCCGCCAGGGCCACATACCCCCTGGTCTCGAAGGGCGTATTCCTGCCCACGGCATGATTCGGGCAGTCGCTGACATGGGCCCCCATGGTGGACAGGGGATAGAGCAGCGCCGTGCCCTCCTGGATGGCCAGCCGCTCTATGGCATCCGTGTCGTCCGAGCACCAAATCTGAGGGCTGTAGTACAGCATCCCCGCATCGAACCGCCCCCCGCCGCTGGCGCAGTTCTCCAGCAGAATGTCAGGGAACCGGGTCACCAGCCGCTCCTGCAGCTCATAGACCCCCAGCATATACCGATGGGCCAGCTCCCCCTGCCGCCCGTCAGGCAGCCCCAGGCTCCCCAGGTCGCACAGGGGTCGGTTCATGTCCCACTTCACATACTCCACATTGGCGCTTCTAAGCACCGCCTCCACCTGCTCCCAGACGCAGTCCACCACCTCCCGGCGGGAGAGGTCAAGCACATACTGGCCCCTGGCCATGGAGGGCGTCCGCCCCGGCACCGCGATGGCCCAGTCCGGATGGGCCCGGTAGAGATCCGAGTCCGGGGAGATCATCTCCGGCTCCAGCCAGATGCCGAACTTCATCCCCAGCTTATTAACCTCCTCCACCAGGTAAGGCAGCCCCCCTTTCAGCTTCTCCTCGTTCACATACCAGTCCCCCAGGGACCTGTACTCATCCCTCCGGTTCCCGAACCACCCGTCGTCCATCACCAGCATCTCGATGCCCAGCTTGGAGGCCTCCCTGGCGATGGCAAGCAGCTTCTCTGTATCAAAGTCGAAATAAGTGGCCTCCCAGTTGTTGATCAGGATCGGGCGCTTCCTGTCCTTATACTTCCCCCGGAGGATGTGCCGCCTGATGAAATCATGGTAGCTCCTGGTCATCCCGTCCAGCCCCCTGTCAGAATAGGTCAGGAGCGCCTCCGGAGAGGCGAACCGCTCCCCCGGCTCCAGCGTACAGCAGAAGTCCTCGCCCTCCAGCCCCGCCTGCCATCTCACCGTGCCGAACTGGCTCACCTCCGCCCGCATCTCATAGCTTCCGGAATACACCAGCTGCACCCCGTAGACCTCGCCGCTCTCCTGGGAAGCTCCCGGCGTCAGCAGCGCCATGAAAGGATGATCCTGATGCCCCGATATCCCTCTGCGGGAAAGGACTCCCTGATACCCCCTCCCCAGGGGCCGCCTCTCCCTATGGCATTCCTTGGCCCAGGAGCCGTGCAGCGTCAGGGCCTCAAAACAGCGGTTGTCCATGTCCAGGCTCATGGAGCACACTTTCTCCAGGAAAATCCGCCCCGCCCCCCGGTTCGACACCTCCACATGCCTTGCGATTACATCTACGTCTTCGAACACGGAATAGCTCAGAACCACCTCCATGCCAAGCTGCTCATCCCTGCACAGGATTTCCAGCGTGGCACACTCCCCCTCCCCCTCAAAGGAGGCCGGAAGCCCCTCTATCCCCTTTTTCCCCGGAAAAATCTCATGGGACACATAGGAGAGGGTACAGAACTTATGCCCCGCCGCGGACCGCACCCGCAGCGCCGCCTCCCTGAAGTCCCCTATCCCATGGGTGGGATATTCCATGGGGAACTTATCCAGAAAGGAGAGCCTGTCCCTCTCGTTCCGGGACGGCACAAAGGGCGGCTCGTCCGTCCGCAGCAGATAACCCAGCTCATGCCCCGACACCCTTTTCCCATAATAGATGTGCCCCAGGAACCCCTCCTCATCCACCACCCCAATCAGATAACTGGTATGCGGGGTGTCCAGCTTGAAGATCCTGTCCTGCTCATAATAAACAATACCCATATTCCCTCCCGTCCGCCCGGTCTCCGCCCTGCCAGAATGCAAAAGCCCCATGGCGAACAATCTACCTGTCCACCATAGGGCTTTTCCTGACCTGCGGTAAACCAAGCTTAAGTCTGTTACTTGGTAAAAGTACCTATGCCGCCAGTCTTACAGCTGATCAACCAGCTATTACTGTGCATTCTTCATGTACTCCTCGTATTCCTTCATCTGCGCGCCGTGGAGCGTGGTCAGCTCATCGACGATCTCCTGCACGCCCAGGCTCTCGATCTGCTGCACATAGGCATCCCAGTCGTCCAGGGACTTGCTTCCGCCGATGACGCCCCATACATACTCCTTCATGGCATCGCCGATGTCCGTCCCCTTCTCGTTGTTCACCGTATATGCCTCAGGGTTCTTCTTCTCCACCGTGTGGGAATAAGCGATACGGCTGTTTGCTGCCACCTTCTCGAAAAGCTCCGTGGTGCTCTTGGTATTCTCAATGTTGCAGGAGTCTTTCCTTGCGAACAGATCCTGGAACAGCTTCAGGCCGATGTTCTGCTCTGTATTCTGGGTACCGTCGCTGGGGACGAGGATTTCATAGGTTCCGTCTCCATTGTCCTTGTAATGCTCACCCTCCACGCCGAACCTTCTGTGGATGTAGTTCTCAGGCGTGGCCATGTCGTCCCAGATTGCGTAGGCGCGCTCAGGATTGGAGCAGGTATTCGTTATGCCGAAGTAGCACCATGCGGCTACCGATGCGGGATCGTCCTGAGGCGTCCCATTGTCGCCCGTTACCATGTCGATTGGCACCCACTTGGCTTCCGGATGGGTGGAATAGAAAGACTGCATGGGGCCAACGGAGGGATTGTTCCAGGAAACCCAGCTGTAAGTCACGCCGAACCCACCGTTCGCCATCTCTTCATCCCTGTCGGTATCCGTGATGATATTGGGCGTGATGACACCATCCGCATACAGTTTGGACACTCTGCCCAGCCAGGTCTTGCAGTCCTCGGTGGTAGGCCCGTAAATATAGGAGCCGTCGTCCATCCTCAGGAAAGTGTCGCGTCCCAGACCGTCGCCGCAGCCCTGAATCCAGGGCCAAAAGCTCCGCAGATCGTATCCGTCGCCGCCCAGCCCGTAGGTATTGTTCTGGCCGTCCCCGTCCGGGTCGTCGTTGGTGAACGCGTACAGCACGCTCTCCAGCTCATCCAGGGTCTTGGGCACCTCCAGGTTCAGATTGTCCAGCCAGTCCTGTCTGATCCACAGGGTCTCACAGGCGGGCTCCGCCACGTCTCCGGGGATCCTGTAGATGGCGCCGCTGTTGTCCGCCGCATAGAACAGGACACCGGGGTCAACGCTGTTATAGTAATCGCGCATGTTGGTATACTTCTCCATGTAAGGGGCAACGTCCACCAACAGGCCCGCCTCCACCCACTGGGAGTAGTCCTTCTCCATGTTCCACCACCAGATGATGTCCGGCCTCTGGGTCTCGTCCTGCATCAGCAGGGTAATCTTTGCTGTGGCGTCAGACCATCCGGGCAGCGCCAGGACTTCGATGTCCAGGTTGTAACGCTCCTCCAGCCATTTCTGGATCTGGCTGTCCGGCTGGGTATAGCCCTGGAGGCATACCACGGACATCTTCATGGTCTCGGACTGGTTCAGCACATCGATTTTCTCATCGGATACAGGCGTATTGCCGGCCCCGCCGCCAGTCTGCCCCCCCTGTGAACCGGAATCCCCCGATCCGCTGCCGCATCCGGAGAGCATTCCCACTGTCATCATGCCTGCCAGTAAAAGTGCCAACATTCTTTTCTTCATTGTAATCCCTCCCAAAAATTTATTGTTTTATTTTCTGCATGGGAATCCTTTCTCCCACGACCTAAAACCTTTGCTCAAATTTACCTTAACCCTTTACTCCGCCGATCATGACGCCCTTTACGAAGTACTTCTGCACGAAAGGATACACGCAGAGGATAGGAACCGTAGCGATGACCACGGAGGCGGACTTGATGGTCGCCGCTGTCACATTGGTAGCGGAAGCCACCGTGACGCCCGCGGACTGCATGGCCTGGTTGGTGTTGGTCAGCATGTAGCGCAGCACCGCCTGCAGGGCCCATCTGCTCTTCGTATTGATGTAAAGGACGCTGGAGAAATAATCGTTCCAATATCCCACCGCGGTGAACAGAGCGATGGTGGCAATGGTGGCCTTAGACAGCGGAAGCACTATCTTCCAGAAGATGGTCACCTCCGTGGCCCCGTCAATCTTGGCCGACTCCTCCAGGCTCTCCGGAATCGTCATGAAGAAGCTCTTCATGATGATGACGTTGTAGGCGCTAACCAGTCCCGGGAGCACCAGGGCCCAGCGGTTGTCAATCAGATTCAGGTTCTTGATCAGCAGATAGCCAGGTATCATGCCGCCGGAGAACAGCATGGTGAAGAGCACCAGCAGAAGCATGGTCTTCCCAAAAGGCAGATCCTTTTTGGAAAGAGGATAGGCCGTGGTGGCCGTGAACAGCGTACCCAGGAAAGTACCGCTTATGGTCACCAGCACCGTGGTCAGGTATCCTGTCCAGATGGACGGATCCTTGAATACCTGAGCATAAGTGTCCAGGTTGAAGCCCTTGGGCCACAGGAAGATGCCGCCCTTGGCCGTGGCCTCCACCGAGCTCAAGGACATCATGATCACATGCCAGAACGGATATACCATAACAACGCACAGCAGTGTGAAAAAGATATAGTTGAACACACCATACGCAACCTCTCCCCGGCCGCGTTTCACTTTCGTGAGATGATTTTTCGTGTCTTTCATTTTACGCCTCCATTTTCCTCGCACCAGCCTAGTACAGGCCCTCGTTGCCGGTTCTCTTTGCAATATTGTTGACGAACACGATCAATATGAACGCAACTACCGATTTGAACATGCCTGCCGCCGTAGAGAATGAGTAGTCCGAATTGATGAGACCCATTCTATACACGTATGTATCGATGATGTCCGCCACCTCGTACACATGGGACGTATACAGCATGAATATCTGGTCGAAGCCCGCGTTCAGGATATTGCCGCAGTTCATGATGAAGCAGACCACGATGGTAGGGACGATGGAGGGCAGGGTGATGTTGAGCATCTGCTTCCATTTGCCGGCGCCGTCGATGGAGGCCGCCTCGTACAGCTGCGGGTCGATGCCGCTGATGGCCGCGAAGTAGAGGATCGTGCCCCAGCCCATGCCCTTGTAGATGTCCGTCACGATCAGCATGGGAACGAACCATTTCGTGCTGGTCAGCACCATGACCCTCTCGCCGGTCAGGTTGTAGATCAGCTGGGTGATCAGTCCGTTGTCAGGATCCAGCAGGGTCATGATGATACCTGCCAGGATGACCCAGGAAATGAAATGGGGCAGATACAAAAGCGTCTGGGAGACTTTCTTGAACTTCAGGCTCCTCATCTCATTCATCATCAAGGCCAAGATGACCGGTATGGGGAACCCGATGATCAGCTTCAATAGGCTGATGACCACCGTGTTGCGCAGCACCGGCAAAAACGATGCCTTGGAGAACAGCTTCACGAACTGGTCCAGGCCCACCCATTTGCTGGCTGCCGGATTATACTGATTATAATCCATGAACGCGATCCTCAGCCCCGCCATGGGCACGTACTTGAAGATCGCGAAGAACAGGATTCCGGGGATCAGCAGGAAGTACAGCCAACGGTACTTTACCATATCCCTCCATGTGGTCTGGCACCTGGTTTTGAAATCCGTTTTTTTCGTGCCTTTGTTTTCTGCCATTTTCACACTCTCCTCTCTCATTTTTGTTTCTGATGGACTGGCATTTAGCACTATTTTGCACTAATTAATGCACGTTTGCACTATGCTATCATTTGTTATCCTGGCACCTGTTCGTGCATTTGTTTGTGCGTTTTCTTGTTTATATTAAAGCACTTTGGTGCCTGAAAGTCAATATCATTTGTGTAATTTATAGCATTTTTGACACTTTATACAATTTTAATAATTATATAATGCACTATTTTGCACTATTTTTGTCTACTTTGCCCAAAAGGAAATATAGGCATCAAAAAAGAGCCCTGCGCGAGCCCTTTTTCCTGCGGCATCCTATTCCGCCGTCATCTGCTTTTCCCTTTCCGCCTTTGGCTTCGGCTTGTACTGCTCCTCAAACACGCTTCACCGATGATTTCCGTATAATGATCCGCCCCGACACGTCTATCTTCTCAAAGGGTGCCCCCGGGTGCCCAAGCCGCCACAGGAAGCACTGCACCATGCGCTTTCCCAGCCACTTCGCGTCCACGTTCACCGTGGTGAAGAAAGGATCCAGCATGCCCTCCTCGTCATTGTCGAAGCCTGTCACCGCCACGTCCTCCGGCACCCGGATACCCCGCCCCCGCAGCGTCTGGGTCAGGAACTTGGCGATTTCGTCGTTCCCGCACACCACCGCCTCCGGCAGTCCCTGCTCCTGGTATCCCTCCACGATCTTCTCAAATGTCTGGAAATTGTAGAACTCGCTGCTCACCAGCTCCGTATCCGGCATCACCAGCTCCGGGACAGGTTCCATTCCCGCCTGGCGCATGGCATAGAGATAGCCGTCGAAGCGGTCGTGCATGGTCTCATAAATGCTGCTGCTCTCATTCAGGAAGCCGATCCTGCGCATCCCCTGGTCGATCAGGTGCCTGACCAGCTTCACCACAGGCTGGAAGCTGTCTATCTTCACCACGTCCCCCGGCATCTCCCCGTCCACATCCTTATAAGTGTCCAGCAGGAATATCTGAATACCCCTCTGTCTGATTACATTGATATAGTCTATGTTCATCATCTTCACGCAGAAGACCGCCTCGATGCCCTCCTCCAGCCCCGGCGGCAGGCGCAGCACATCCTCATCCTCCTGGGTCACCACCGCCACCTGGGTCTGGCAGTGGTTGCGGCTGGCCTCCTCGGATATGCCGTTGATGACCTTGTCCCAGTACACCGCCACATCGGGCTTGCGCAGAATCATGATCCTGTGCTCCCCGGCCTCCTCCCTCTCCAAGGGCTGCCTCTCCCCCTCCTCTCCCGAGGATGCCACATACCCTCTCTGCTGGGCGTACCGCAGCACCATCTCCCTGGTCCTCTGGGCCACCAGGTCGTTGCCCTTCAGCGCCATGGACACTGTATTCCGGGACAGCCCCAAATCATTTGCAATGCTTTGAATCGTAACCTTTGCCATTTCCTTACCCCCTATGCAATACCCCGCCCGCTCTCTGACGCATCCCCTCTTTCACGTCCCGGACCCTCTTCCCGGACTTCCCGCCACGGCCGTCCGCCACGGTGCCCGGGGCAAGCCTCACCGCGCGCTCGCCCTGACCGTGGCCTTTTCCACGATATGCCCGCTCACCAGCTCCATCCGCCCCGCCCCATAGGAGCCCTCCAGCCGGGCCAGCATCTTCCCCAGGGCGGCCTGGGCCATAGCCTTCATGTCCACCTCATAGGTGGTGATCCCCCTGTCCAGCAGGCCCGGATAGAGGTAATTGTCGAATCCCACCACGGAGCAGTCCTCCGGCACCCGGACCCCCCGCTTCTCCAGCTCGTCGATCAGCCTGCTGGCCACCAGGTCGCAGTTGCAGACGAAAGCCTCCGGCAGCTCCTGGGGCAGCCGCACGATGATCTCCCCGGCCTCGTCCCGGTCCTCCAGCAGCCATTCCTCCCGGAAAGGCACGCCGTGCTCCAGCAGACAGCGCCGGAAGCCGCAGTACCTGTCCATGATGCTGCTGGTGGCATGGATGGAGCCCACGTAGGCCATGCGCCGAAAGCCCCTCTCGTACAGGTACTCCGTCATCAGGTACATGCCGTAGAAGCCGTCCGTCACCACCGCGTCCTCCGCTATGTCCTTGTAGTAAAAATCCAGGAAGACCACCGGCATCCTTGCGCTGCTTTTCAAGAGTCCGATGTATTCCCGGTCAACCTCCCCCATGACGATCAGGCCCTCCGCCGCGCCCTCCTCCACGAAGCGGGGGAGCTGCCCGGCCCCTTCCGCATCATGCTTCAAAACCTCCGCCATCACGGCGCAGCCCCTCTCCGGCGCAGCCATGGCAATCTCCATATAAATCTTCCAGTAGAACGTGATATAGTCCGCCAGGTACCTCTCCGAGATGAGGATGCCGATGCTGCGCAGGCCGGGGGCTTTGCCGGCCGCCCTCTTCTGGTTCTGGAAGTATCCCATCTCCCGGGCCTTGTCCAGGATCCGCTCCCTGACCTCATCGCTGACCCCCTTGCGCCCCGCCAGCGCATTGTGCACCGTCACCGCGCTTACGCCCACCTGATTGGCTATGTCCTGCATCCTCACCTTTGCCATCGCGCCTCTCCATTCCTTCTTTCCGTTATACTTTATTTTACTTAATTTTGCAAGGCAAGTCATCAACTATTCTTGGAATTTATCTATATTTCTTGTGTTTCTGTGGGTGCAGAAAGGGGGAGCGTTCACTCCCCCCTCTTTCCGAAATTCTTCTCGTAATCCTCATAATTGCCGTACTTCCGCCAGAGATCCATCATCATCTCATAGCGGTCCAGGCCAAGCCCTGTATAGACGCAGTTGGACGTGGCGAAGATATAGCCCCTTCCCGTCGCCATGCCCTCCCGCAGCGCGCGCATCACGTCCCCGCGGCACTCCTCCTCGGTCCCCGTCTGCAGGAGGCCGCAGTTCACATTGCCCACCAGCGCGATGTCGTTCCCGATGATCTTCCTCACCTGGGGAATGGACACGCCGCCCTGGGGGTCAAGGGAATGGATCGCGTCCGGCTTACAGTCCGCCATCTTCTTCACGATCGGCATGATGTTCCCGTCCGTATGCTTTATCGTGTAATAGCCCATCTTTCGGTATTCCGCGATCACCTCCTTCAGATAGGGGACGATGAACTCGTCAAACTGCTCCCCGCTGAAGAACGGATTCACATTGAAGCAATAGTCGGAGCACAGCGCGAATCCGTCGTGCAGATGCCCCTTCCGGTCCAGCGCCGCCGCGAATTCCAGGGCGTCGTCCAGGCGCCTGCGGGATTCCCGGTTCATCCCCTCCGGATCCTCGTACATCCGCACGGAGAACTCCATCATGCCCTCCCCGTCGGGAATCGCCCATGTGGGGTCGCCGTGCATCATGATAAAATACTCGTCGCCGCTCTTCTCGCGGATCAGCTCCAGGAGCCACTGGGTATTCTCCACCCCGCCCGGATTGGGATGCACGAAAATGGCGCTGTGGCCATACGCCCTTGCGGTGTCGATGTACAGCTGGGCCATCTCGTCCATGTGCAGGCTTCTCTCCTGTCGGCTCATCTGGTTCCACTGCCCGTAATAGCGGTGGCTGGGATGGACCTTGCCGAACTTCTCCATGGTCAGGAAGAACACCAGCTCAAACGTGGGGACCTGGCCGCCTATGGGTTCGCATTTCAATGTCTTGATGAATCGCTCTCTGTGTGTCATATCTTTCCTCCTTTGAAAAAATGCCCGTTGCATTTTATCCAAAAACAATTATAGCAAATATAAAACCATTCCGCATCCAAAAATATTTGATACGGTTTCATACAGCCGATAATTTTTGCCTTGAAAAAAAGGATGAAGTCGTATAAGATATCATTGTCAAGAATTACATCCACACAATGCCCGCATAAGAACAGGGCAGGAAAGACTACAGATATGTCCAACAACAAAACCGCTTTCGCAAACGGCATCCGGGACGGCATCCCCATCGCCGCCGGATACTTCGCCGTGGCCTTTTCCCTGGGGATAGTGGCCAAAAAGGCTGGCCTCACCCCTTTCCAGGGGTTCCTCTCCAGCATACTGAACCACGCCTCCGCCGGGGAATACGCGGAGTTCACGGTGATCATGGCAGGGGCCCCCTACCTGGAGATGGCTTTCGTCATCCTGATCACCAACATGCGCTACCTCCTCATGAGCTGCGCATTGAGCCAGAAGTTCGACCCCTCCACCCAATATGGCCACCGCCTGCTGGTAGGCTTCGGCATCACGGACGAGATCTTCGGCATCAGCATCGGCAAGCCCGGCCCCCTGAACCCCTTCTACACCTACGGGGCCATGGCCATCGCTCTGCCCAGCTGGGCCCTGGGCACGGCCATGGGGGTGGTGGCGGGCAATGTGCTGCCCGTGTCTCTGGTCAGCGCGTTGAGCGTGGCCCTGTACGGCATGTTCATCGCCATCATCATCCCGGCCGCAAAGGCCAGCCGGATCGTGGGGGGCGTAGTCCTGGTGAGCTTCCTGGCCAGCTTCACGGTGTCCAGGATTCCCTTATTCGACAGGCTCTCCGACAGCATGAAGATCAGCCTGCTCACGGTGCTGATCGCCGGGGCGGCGGCATTCCTCTTCCCCATAAAAGAAAAGGACGGGCCAGGCAGCGCGCCAGACGCAAATCAAAAGACGGAGGTGACGGGACATGACGCATAACATTTATCTGTACATACTGGTGGCCGCGGCGGTGTCCAGCCTGATCCGCATCCTGCCCCTGACCCTGATCCGCAGGAAGATCAGGAATCCGTTCATCCGTTCTTTTTTGTACTATGTGCCGTATGTGACGCTGGCGGTGATGACCTTTCCCGCCATCCTTGCCGCGCCCCAGGTGCCCCTGGCCGGAGTCCTGGCCCTCGTCATCGGCGTCATCGCCGCCTGGAGGGGCATGAACATGATCGGGATCGCCGTGCTGTGCTGCGGGGTGGTGTTCCTGTGCGAGACATTCATGACATTTTTTGCTTGACATCCCGAAAAACCTGTGCTATCATTTATGTCAATTTCATAGAGGAACCAAACCGTTGAAGCGGAGATAACGGCAATGATGCCTTTCCAGAGAGCCTGCGGTGCTGAGAAGCAGGCAAGAAACAAGTTGTCAAATGGACCGCTGAGGGCGCAGTCAAATGGGAGTGATGGGAATTCCCAGAGTATTCTGCGACGTTGCAGGCAGACGTCATTTGCCGGGGATATGTGGGTATCCTGCTAAGCGCACGGGTCATGCCGTGAATTCAAGGTGGCACCGCGGATAATGTTTGTATTATTCGTCCTTGACAGAAAATATTTTTCTGTCAGGGACGTTTTTTTATGTCCAAG